>JBAZKV010000005.1 GCA_041650635.1 Candidatus Margulisiibacteriota bacterium
AAGGTTCTCCCCCGGCCTTAACCCATAGTGGTCCAGCATAGAGGCCAGTGTTTTTTTTGCTTCGGTTCTTGCGGCCGGATCTTTTCTTATCCTGAGCACACGCTCATATCCCGAATAAGAAAGTTTCAG
Source organism: Candidatus Margulisiibacteriota bacterium (assembly GCA_041650635.1). Lineage (NCBI taxonomy): Bacteria > Bacillati > Candidatus Margulisiibacteriota > Candidatus Margulisiibacteriota bacterium. The sequence goes on from JBAZKV010000005.1 coordinate 130, forward strand.
GAGCATTTGAGTAAGGCAGGAATAAATGCCTTCTTTGTTGCTGATAAGATATTTGTCCTTTAAGGAGTTAAGGATCGGAGAAGATATCTTAGGGCTGCACCTTGATATGGCGACAAGGCATTGTTTTATAACTTCGGCATCCTCATTTTTCCATTCATATCTCTTGGTCGCGATCTCTACGGCCAGGCCCCGTATCCTCTCGGCTTTGCCTGCTTGGGAGGTGTATTCCATTATATAAGTAAGCACTGCCATTGCAGCCCTTCTTGTGGCCGGAGTATTGACATAATTGATGCCGGCAAAAGTGCGTTTATTGACCAGAACGAACAAATAATCGACCACATCTTTTTTGTCAAGCGCTGCAAGTTTTCTGGCGGCTTCCGTACGGACCTCTATAGAATAAGAGCCCGAACAGAGCTTGTTCAATAATTCCTGCCTGTTTTGCTGTGAACCGCTCCGCGAAGGCTGTCCGGCTCCGACGCCTCTTACTTCAGACATAGATGTTCTCCTTTCAACTGTTTTGCTTGATGCTATTATACAGGTTAATTCTTGTTCTTAACAGGTTTTTCCAGCACCTCTATTTTAACCGGGGCCACTCCCTTGCCAAGCATCTGGATAGCCTCCGCTGCGGAGCGCGAAAGATCTATTATGCGCCCTTTTATGTAAGGCCCCCTGTCGGTTATTCTGACGGCAACACTTTTATAGTTGTCCAGTCTTGTGACAAGGACCTTAGTGCCAAAGGGAAGGGTCCTGTGGGCCGCAGTAAAGTCATGCATATTGTACCGTTCCCCGCTCGAGGTCCTCCTGCCGTGGAAAAACCCTCCGTACCAGGAGGCTTTTCCTGTCTGGCTGAGGCCGGAGAACAACCGGTCAAGAGGGCTGCTGCGCATTCCGAGCGCCTGTCTTATGTTGTTGGCGTATTCTGCGGCCAGGTCCCAGAGTTTTTTGCCGTGATACTGCGCATCGTACCTGTCTACCAGTGAAATGGACGTGCCCCCGATCCGGATCCCGTAATCCCCGTCAGGAAGTATCTCTGTTACTACACGGTCGCCTTCGCTGCCTTCCATTATCGACTCTTCTATCATCTGCGCGATAGCCCTTGCCCTGTCATAGGCGGATATTTCGGGATCTGTGTCTGTCGTCTTCATCACCACTTTGCCGTTAATGAGTATCTCGGATTCCCTGCCCCACTTAAGTTTTCTCACCTCGACACTGATGCCTCTCATTTTTTCTATTTTAACTATCTCATCCACGATATACTGAGGTATCAGGGGCGACTTAAAAGCGGACCTTATCCTGTTGGACCAGTCATAGGCAAGTATAAGAGGCGAAATTGAGGTTCCTGTAAGGTCGCCCGGCTCAACGGAGAACACGGGATCGTCCCCTACCATTCCGACAGCAACATCGTCCATCATTGCCGGGGATATCTTTCCTACGGGAGCCCCGCGCATAATAAGCCGATCGAGCCGCTTTGATATTTCTTCGGCCCTTTCATATGGCGGAGTGCCCGCCTCCGAAGAGGAGTAAAGCCTTATCGTGGTCCTTCCGTCTATTATCAGCTCACCTCCGCCTCCCCCGGCCGAAAAAAACCTGGCCGCTTCTATCTTGTGCTTGGGTTCTTCGGAATGGGGACGCGGGGCTGCGGCAAAAAGGAGCAAAAACACCAGCAGAGCCATTCTTAACGAGGGGTTCATTTTACCGTGTCCACAAGGCAGACGGCAAAGGCCTCTATTGCCCTGCCTTTGCCTGTATCGCCGAGACCTTCTGCTGTTTTGGCCTTGACGCAGACCTTTGAAGCCGCAATTTTAAGACAGGAGGCTATCTTCTTTTCCATCCTGCCTGTGAAAGAGGAAAGCCTCGGTTTTTCGGCTATTATCACCGTGTCGATATTGTTTATCCTTATGCGCCCCTTCTTGAGAATTTTGCCGGCTGTCTTAAGCAGAACAAGACTGGAGATATCCTTGAACCTGGGGTCTCCGACGGGAAAATGCTTTCCTATATCGCCTTTTGATACCGCTCCAAGAAGTGCGTCAATGACGGCATGCAAAAGGACATCGGCGTCGGAATATCCCTTGAGGCCGCGGTCAAAAGGGACTTTTATTCCTCCGAGAATAAGGTCTCTTCCCTTGACCAGCCTGTGAACATCATAACCAAGTCCTACTCGCATATCACCTTCACATGCCTGCGCCTGCCTATGCTTAGGACAAAGCCCCCTTTTTTTGAGAATGCCTGGTCCTGCGAATCAACTTTAACCCCGTCAAGCTTGACACCGCCTCCCTTTATCATCCTTTTTGCCTCGCCCACCGAAGGAAGAAGCCCCGCGTCAACGAGCACTTTTGTGATTAGAAGCGGCCCTTCCGCAAGCACAGCCCTGTGGACGGGAATGTCTAAGGGAAGCTCCCTGTTCTTAAATACTTCTTCAAATTCCTTTTCGGCCTCCTGCGCGGCTTTTTTGCCGTGGAACTGCTCGACCAGGAGCTTTGCGAGGTCCCCTTTGGCTTTTTTAGGATGTATCCGCCCGCTTTTTAAACCGTTGTCGAGCTCCTTTACACTTTCATGCGGAAGATCTGTGAGAAGTTCGAAATACTTTATCATCAGTTCGTCCGGTATCGACATGGTCTTGCCGTAGATCTCTTTAGGAGGCTCGCTGATTCCGATATAGTTGCCCAGGCTCTTGCTCATCTTCATTTTGCCGTCGGTACCTTCGAGAAGCGGCAGGGTGATGATAGCCTGCTGCTTTTTTCCGTAAGCTTTTTGAAGTTCCCTGCCCACAAGCAGGTTAAAGATCTGGTCATGTCCCCCCAGTTCAACATCCGCATCTATCCTCACCGAATCATAACCCTGCATCAAAGGATACAGGAATTCGATTATGCTTATCTCTTTATTGGACTTGAACCTCTCCTTGAAGTCCGCCCGCTCAAGCATTCTTGCCACAGTATACTGTGAAAGAAGTTTCATTATTTGGGGAAGGTCCAGTTTTGAAAGCCAGGCGCTGTTAAGGACAACCTCCGTCTTCTTTGGGTCAAGGACCTTGAACACCTGCGATTTATATGTTTCGGCGTTCTTCATCACTTCTTCCCTTGAAAGAGGCTTCCTGGTTTCTGATTTGCCGGAAGGATCTCCTATCATGCCGGTAAAATCGCCTATTATAAAGACCACCCTGTGCCCGAATTCCTGAAAGAGCCTGAGCCTGCGCAGAACTACGGTATGTCCCAGATGGAGGTCGCTGGCCGAAGGATCGGCGCCCCATTTTATCTTAAGAGGACGGCCCTCTTTGAGTTTTTCCAGAAGGTCTTCTCTGCCGATAAAATCGCTCGAATTGCGGCCAAATGCTTCTATCTGAGCCTTAAGGTCCATTATTTTGCTCCGGTGTCTTTAAGCGCTTCTCTTATGGTCCTGACAGGGACATCATTGCGGATCACGGCGGAGCCGATAAAGCGAGGCAGCACAAAGTTGAGCTTACCGTTCCTGACCTTTTTGTCCAGTATCAGCCTTGAGATGATATCATCTGCTTTAAGCTTTTTGGGTATCCTGGCAGAAAGATTCACAGCCTCTATAAGGGAGATGATACGGTCAAGGTCGGAACTTCTTAGCATCCTCAGCTTTAAGGCTGCTCTGGATGCCGCAGCCATGCCAACGGCAACAGCCTCGCCGTGCGAAATCCCGCTGTAGCCCATGAGCGACTCAAGGGCGTGCCCGACAGTGTGACCAAAGTTGAGCAGCATCCTCGGACCTTTTTGTTCCTTTTCGTCCTGTTCCACTATCCTGGCCTTTATTGATGCGGAGCGCTCGATGATCCTGACCCAGAGGTGCATAAGGCCTTTGAAGTCCTTGGGCCTGTCAAGCCTCGGGTTTTTTAGCCCTTTCACGTGTTTTTCGAGCAGAGCGAACAGTTGAGGGTCCTTTATTACCCCGTATTTGATGATCTCCGAAAGGCCGTTCCTCATCTCTTTTTCAGGCAGTGTAAGGATGTGCGAGACATCGCAGAACACCAGGGACGGCTGGTAAAAGGAGCCCACGAGGTTCTTGCCTTCGTCAAGGTTAACTCCCGTCTTGCCGCCGATGCCAGAATCCACCATTGCAAGAAGTGTGGTCGGGACATGCACCAGCCTTATTCCCCTCATATAGGTGGCGGCCACAAAACCGGTAAGGTCCCCTATCACGCCTCCTCCAAAACTCAGGATGGAGGAGTCCTTGGACGCCTTTAAGGAAGCCAGGGCGTGATAGAGCTTTTCCGCGTTCTTGAGAGATTTCTGCTTTTCTCCCGGGGGGACAAGCAAAAGCTCGACTTTAAACCCGGAGCTGCGCAGGCAGTGTCTCAGGACCTGGCCGTAGAGCCTGCCGACATTATAATCTGAAATTGCTATTATCTTGGTGGAAGCCCCCGCGTTCCTCAGTGCCCTGCCAAGAGCGTTCATTTCCCCGTCGCAGATCAGGACATCATAAGAAGCGCCCTTAAGCCTCACCCTTGTTTTGTTCATGAAAAGATTATAACACAGGGGGTATATACTATTGAACGCTGAAGGTTTTCAAAACCCCTAATTCTTTAATTTGTATAACATCCAGGCCAGCTGAGCCCTGGTCAGAGGTCTTTCTGTTGGCAGAGACGCCGAGGTGACATAATCAAGCAAACCAGCGTCCTTGGCCGCTTTGATCTGCGCCGCCGCAAAGTGGTTCGGGGAGATGTTTGAATAGGCAGCAAGGTCTTTGCCCGACGGAGATAAACCTCCAAGTTTGACACAGACCAGTATCGCGTCCAACAGGGATACTTTTCCGCTGGGTTTAAAAGTGCCGTCCGGATAACCCTTGAGCAGATCAAGCCCTGCCGCTTTGCCTATTGCCGTTCTGGCCCAATAGGTTTTAGGGACATCCGTAAATGACATTTCTAAAGCGTCCTTGGGTACCGCGCCGTATTTTACTTTAAGAACAACTGTGGCTAGATCCGCCCTGATAACATCCTTATCCGGCCTGAACAGACCGTCTGGATAAAGAGAAAGATATTTTCTGCTAACAACATACTGGACCGCGTTGCTGGCCCAGTGAGGATCCGGCACATCCGGTATGGTGATCTTTTTTGCAACTGCCAAAGCAGCTGGTTTCTTTTCCCGAAGGGCCGATTTTGCGGCTTCCTGCCTCTTACCGATGTCAGTTACGGCAAATGATATAAAATGCCTGGAATTGTAGGACAGTATCGTGTCATAATAATACGCGTAATCGAACTTTATGCTGCCGTAATTGACACCCACCCCCGCGCTGTAATTAATATACCTGGAATAATCGCTTGCGGCCAGTTGTTCGGCCCCCGCCCTCAGAGAAAAGTTCTTATTGATATTCCACTCTATTCCCGCCTTGGCATCGGAAGGATATTCCGATTTTGAGTTGACATCGAACAGGCAAAGAATGTCCTCTCTGGGCTGGAGCGCGAGCCCAAGCTTGAGCTCAATGGGAAGCTGTTCCACATACCCGTTCCCCCATTTTATAGCCCCGAGGGTTCCCATCATAATGTTGCGCAGCGAAAGGCCTAAACGGAACCTTTTATCTACCTGATAAGTGAGGCCAGCATCAGCGTTCATGCCTGTGCCCTCCCCTCCCTGTATCTGGCTGCTTCCCTTTCTGAAGGATTTTAATGTTATGCCGTAGTCTAATCTGTCCTTATATTTGTTGCCGTAACTGAAAAGGTAAAGGTCGTTCCCGTAGTTAAAGGTGGTGAACGGAACGATCCTGCCCGTGGCGTCCACAGTGCTTACAACTATCTCTCCCGCCTTGCTTCCTGCATATCCTATCCCGAATACACCGTATTGGGTCGGGAATTCGGCGCCAAGCTGGGTGTATGACACATCCCCGCTCAATTCTCCATACATGCTGACCACTTGTATAGAGTTTAGTCCGGCAATGCCGGCAGGATTTGCAAAAAGCGAATATCCGTCCGCGGTCACAGCGTTGTATGCCCTGCCCATACCTATTGACCTTGCGCCGGCGCCTATATCAATGGCTTCTGCGGAAAAGACCGCCTGGGCAAATCCAAGGAACAGCAGAGCAAAAACAGCAGCATATATTCTTGTTAGGTTCCGCATTGTAGACCGATTATTAAGATACCACCTTAGCATTTATATGTAAAGAGATAATTTATTTGAGATAACAGCAGCAGCCCTTAAAGGGGTAAGGCCTGCGGTGTCAATAGTGAAGTTCTTTGCTTTTTTGTAATAATCCTCCCTTTTTTTTAGAAGCCTTTTGATCTGGGCCAGCCTCTCTTTCTGGTTTTTTATGTCCAGGATAGGCCTGTTCTTGAGCCTGCCAAGTCTGGAATTAATGACAGCCGGAGAAGCTTTAAGCAAGACCACCGTACCCAGTTTTTTGAGGGCCTTTCTGTTGCCTGCGCTTATAACTATGCCGCCTCCGCAGGAGATCACGGCATTTTGACTTTTCTTTAGCGCACTAAGGACTTTTGTTTCGATCTTCCTGAAGCGCTTTTCTCCATATTTTTTAAAGATCTCCGGTATCTTCATTCCTGCGGCTTTTTCTGCGAGGTCATCGGTCGAAACATACTTAAACTTCAGCTTTTTTGCAAGCGCTTTCCCTACCGCGGTCTTTCCGGTGGCCATAAAGCCTATCAGGATGATATTTTTTTTCATTCTTTCTCTTGTTCTCGTCCTTGTCCTAACTCGCCGCACAGGACAAGAACAAGGACAAGGAGAACTCGCAGAGCGAGTTCTTGCCCTCGGCGAGATTTGAACTCACAATCTCCGGTTTAGGAAACCGTTGCTCTATCCAATTGAGCTACGAGGGCACTTCGACTCATTTCGTTCGCTCTGTGCATCGAGATCAATGCACCGTTTAATTAAACTGCACTTTGCCCCGAGCCTGTCGAGGGGCTACGAGGGCCCCTCGACTCGCTATGCCTCGACTTCGCTCGGCACAAGCCGCTCGCTCGGGGCAAGCCTGCAGTAATTTCATTTTACATTTATGTACGGGTCTATGCAAGGTAGGCCCCTCTCCCTCTGGGAGAGGGGTGGCCGAAGGCCGGGGTGAGGGTTCTTGAACTCCCGCCTCTATGCAAGTTGAGGGGGGGTTGGCGCGATAAGAATACTGAGGAGAAAAAACTAATGGTATACGAAGACACACGGGTCCCCAAGGAAAAGTTCCTGCTGGACTATTTTTCATCTCTTAGGTCCTCGCCTACGCAAAAACCTGAAAAGGCCTTTGATGAGGTGCTCAAATCCGTCCAGATCAAGATAGAAAAAAAGCAGCTGGAACCTCTTATTGCCGATCCTTCAAAACCCGTTGACAAGATACTTGACAACCTCAGTCCGCAGGACGCCCTTTCCGCGCTAAAAGAATCCGTAAAGATCCTTACCGATATCCTGGGTTCGTAAAAGGAGGCCGGTTTGAACCTTCTTAGCCAAAAGTACGGTGCTTATCTTGAGGTCCTGGGCAATCCCGAAAGGCTTAGGATACTTGAACTGCTGCTTGGAAAGGAATTGTGCGTCCAGGAGATAAACAGCCACCTTTTTGCAAGCCAGGCGACCGTATCCTATCACTTGGCGCTGCTTAAGAGGGCCGGCTTTGTATCCTGCGTCAAGGCAGGAAAATTCATTTATTATACCGCGGACCTGAACAACATCAAGAAATACCTGAAAGACTTTGTAAGGGATTTTACCTGCGCACCCAGTTCAAGATGAGTTCTTAACATCGCTGACAAAATTGTTCACACAGGCTTTGAGCCTGGTGCCCAGATCATCATATTTTTTTGCGAACCCCGGGACCTTTCCAAAAGTCAGCCCAGTAATGTCATTTGTCACCAAAACCTGCCCGTCGCAGCCCTTACCTGATCCGATCCCTATAGTCGGTATGTTAAGGTTTTTTGAGATAGCAGAGGCCGTGTTCTCCTCCACCAATTCCAGGACAACAGCAAAAACTCCCGCCTGCTGCAGGAGCAGCGCTTCTTCGCCAAGTTTTTTTGCGCTTTCTGCGTCGCGGCCCGTTAGAGCGGGACGGCTGCAGCTCTGCGGAAGGTATCCCAAATGCCCCATAACATTGATGCCTAAAGCAGCCAGCTCTTTTATGGCTTCAAGCTCAAAAACCCCTTCGATCTTTACAGCATCCGCGCCCGCTTCGTTTATCAACCTTATCGAATCTTTTTTTATCCGTTGATTTCCAGAAGAAACCGAACCAAAAGGCAGGTCCGCTGTTATGAAAGACTTTTGGGCTCCGCGCCTGACCGCGGCCGTGTGCCTTATCATGTCCTCTATCGTCACCTGCCTTGTGTCAGGATAGCCAAGCACGACATTGCCCAGAGAATCACCCGTCAGGATGATGTCCAGGCCGGCTTCTTCCAGCACATGGGCCGTAAAAGCGTCGTAGGCGGTAAGGCAGGTGATCTTTTCACCGGCGCTTTTCTTTTGAAGAAGACCGGAAGCAGGAAAGCGGGGCATTTTATTCCTTCTTTTTCCAGAAAGCGAATTTGGACCTGTGGGAATCGGTTTTGTAAAGGTCAAAGAGCCTTTCTTCCAGCAGTTCCTTGCTGAGGAACCTCTGTAGATAGCCGTTCTCCGCTACGGAGATAGTCCCCGTCCTTTCGGAGACAACGATGACAAGAGAATCGGACTGTTCGCTCATTCCCACCGCAGCCCGATGACGGGTACCCAGACGCCTGTCTATGAGCCTGCTTTCCGAAAGCGGAAGAAGACAGCCCGCCGCCGCGATCCTGTCGCCCTGGATAATGATGGCGCCGTCGTGCAGCGGTGTCTGCGGAGTAAGAATGGTTATCAGCAGTTCTTCGCTGACCGGGGCATCTATTTTTATTCCGGACTCCAAAAATTCGTTAAGTCCTGTGTTCCTTTCAAGGACAATGAGCGCCCCTATCTTTTCCTGCGCGCATTTTTCTACGGCATCGATAAGCTGGCGCACCACGGCGCTGCCCTTGGTGCCTAGCGAGATACCGAACTTGGAAAGGAACCGTCCTCTGCCTATTCTCTCGAGCGCCCTGCGCAGTTCCGGCTGGAACACTATTATTATTACGATCAGAATGATGGTGACAAATCTTTCCATAAGCCAGTTGAGCGTGCGCAGCCCCAGCTGCTGGGCAAGGAAATAGACCGCAAAGATTATCAGAAGCCCGCGAAGAAGCTGCATCCCGGCCGTTCCTTTTAGCCAAACAAAGATCTGGTACAGAATGACCGACACGATGATGATATCGATGAGGTCTATCAGCGAGATCCCGAATGGTATTGTCACAGGTCGTTCCTCACAAGATCCTCGTTTGACTCTCTCCTTACGATAAGCCTGGGACGTCCGTCTTTAACTCCGATAACCGCCGGGCGTATCAGCCTGTTATAGTTGCTGGCCATGGAATAATTGTAGGCCCCCGTGCAAAGAACAGCAATGATGTCGCCTCTTTCTATCCTGGGCAGTTTAATGTCTTTTATCAGAATATCACCGGACTCGCAGGCCTTTCCCGCAATGGTGTATTTTTCCTGCGGCTTCTGCCCGGCTTTGTTTGCGACAAGCGCTTCATATTTTGCTTGATACAGTATCGGTCTGGGATTATCAGCCATGCCTCCGTCCACCAGAACATACTTCCTTATTCCCGGGATCTCTTTGACCGCTCCCGCTTCATAAAGCGTTACTCCCGCCTCGGCTATTATGGACCTTCCCGGCTCCAGGATCAGATGCGGTTCTTTTAGTTTATGTCTGCGGCAGTTGTCTTTTATCCTGGCCGCCATGCACTCAACAAAATCCTCGATGGACGGGTCCTCGTCCTGGGAAGTGTACCTTATCCCGATACCGCCTCCAAGGTCAAGGCCGGCGCAGTCAAGTCCCAGTGACTTTTTGATCTGAGACGCCAGTTCTGCAAGGACATCTATCTCGGCGCAGAAGGATTGTTTTTCAAAGATCTGGGAACCGATGTGGGAATGAAGCCCTGCAAACTCAAGGCCTTTGAGGCTTTTTAGCAAAGTTACGGCTTTGAGGGCTTCTTCCTTTGGTATGCCGAACTTTGAATCCGTCATTCCCGTCCTTATAAAATCATGCGTATGGGCCTCCACTCCGGGATTTATCCTCAGCATCACTCTAACTTCTTTTCCCTGTCTTGCGGCCTCCTGGCTTATCATCCCGATCTCGTCAGTATTGTCCGCGATAAAAGTCCCGACCCCGGACTTTATGCCAAAGGCTATTTCGGAAACAGATTTGTTGTTGCCGTGAAAGAACAGTTTTTCCATGTCGCAGGAGGCCTTAAGAGCGGTGTAGAGCTCTCCCGATGTGGAAACATCGATCCCAAGGCCCTGCTCGTGGACCAGCTTCAGTATCCCTGACACGCAAAAGGCTTTACTGGCAAAAATGGCCAGTGAATCAGGATAATGCTTTTTTAAAGCGTCGGTGTAGAGGCGGCACTTTTTTGCCACGGTCAATTCGTCGATCACATAAAGAGGCGTCCCGAACTCAGCGGCAAGCTCTGCCGCATCGCAGCCTCCGATCTCAAGCGTTCCGTTGTCCTTTATTTTTGCCGACAAGGGGAGGTTCATTAAATGCCCTCTTTCATGAGGCGATATTCGATACTGTCTATCAGTGCCAGCCAGCTGGCCTCGATCACATTTGAGGATACCCCGACCGTGCCCCAGGAGCTTTTATCGTCGGAAGACTCTATCAGGACCCTGACCTTTGCCGCAGTGCCGTCGGAGCTGTCAAGGACCCTGACCTTGTAATCGGTAAGTTTCATTCTTTTGACGGCAGGGAACCTGTCCATCAAAGTGCCGCGCACTGCCTCATCAAGGGCATTGACGGGGCCGTTGCCCTGCCCTTTTGCCCTTATCTTTTTCCTTCCTATCTTTATCTCGACCCTTGCCTCAACGCACATTTTTCTGTTCTTTTCTTTGACCGAGCGAACATCGAATTTATGCCATTCAAAAGGAAGTTTGAAAAGACCAAGCTCTTTTTTTAAGAGCACCTCAAAAGAGGCTTCCCCTTCTTCGAACTGATAGCCTCCGTGCTCCATCTGCTTAAGTTTTGCAAGCAGGTCCTTGACATGGGGAGAATCCTTTTTAAGGTCTACTCCAAAATCCCTGGCCTTGAACATCAGGTTGCTGACACCTGACAATTCCGAGATGGTGGCCCTGCGGCCGTTGCCCACCAGCTCCGGCTTTATATGCTCATAGGTCTCTGGATGCTTGAGCACCGCGCTTACATGAATGCCGCCTTTGTGGGCAAAAGCTGACCTGCCCACAAAAGGCTGGTGAGGCGGCAAAGGCAGGTTAGCTATCTCGCTTATATGTCTTGCCACTTCTGTAAGTCTTGCAAGGTTGGCGTCCGATATGCAGTCGTCCTTTATCTTCAGTTTTATTATCGGGATGATGGAGCACAGATTGGCATTGCCGCATCTTTCCCCGTAACCGTTCATGGTGCCCTGCACATAGGCGCAGCCGCAGTGAACGGCCATTCCAGAGACCGAAACCGCGCATTCCGAATCATTATGAGCATGGATGCCAAGCGGCTTTGTCACATGTTTTTTCACCTCATTGATGATCCTTTGAGCCTCAAAGGCCAGAGTTCCTCCGTTGGTATCGCAAAGACAAAGGACATCGGCCCCTGCCTTTTCAGCCTCAAGCAGCGTCTTAAGGGCATATTCGGGATCGGCCTTATAACCGTCAAAAAAATGTTCGGCGTCATAGAACACCTCTTTGCCTTTGCCCTTGAGGTAGGCCACCGTATCGTATATCATAGAAAGGTTTTCTTCCAGCGTGGTCTTTAGAGCGTCCACCACATGAAAATCCCAGCTTTTGCCGAAGATGGAAACGGCCTTAGTTCCGGCGTTTATAAGAGTCTCGATGTTCTTGTCCGCCTCAACTGAAACGCCCGGCCGCCTTGTGCTGCTAAAAGCAACTATAGTGGAATTCTTTAGAGGGACTTCTTTTATCCTTTCGAAATAGGCGATGTCTTTTGGATTTGAACCGGGCCAGCCCCCCTCAATAAAGTGTATGCCCAGAGAATCCAGAAGCTTTGTTATCTTTATTTTATCCTCGACCGAAAAAGAGATCCCCTCGGTCTGGGCGCCGTCGCGCAAAGTGGTGTCGAACAATTTGACAGCCATTATAGGGAAATTATAGCACGGTGAAAGCGCCTCAGCGCTCGATCTCTACAATCAGGCCCTTTTTCCAGCATTCTATTCCGAGCACCTCAACGAACCGCGGGGTATGAAGCCTGACAGTCCTTGTTCTTCTGCTCTTTATGGAGGCCTTTGCTCCCTGCATTCTTTTTAAAGAACGCTGCACCAATAGCTTGACCACAGGGTGAGCGGCCGCGACCTTAAGCAGCATTCTCTCGTAAGAGATAGTGCCCACCAGTCTGCCTCTTTTTCGCGAGCGCGCTTCAAGAGCATATATGCGTAGTCTCATGATCAAAAGACAGAGTCTTAAGAGACCCTGCCCCCCTCTATTTATACATCGTCAAATTCAGGTAGAAATTTCTGCCTATTAGTGCTATATTTTTTACAAATGGACCTTGCCGCCTACCAAAAGATAAGAGAAGAATGTCTTTCCTGCAAAAAGTGCGCGCTTTCTAAAAAACGCAAAAAAGTGGTATTTTCCTCAGGCCCGGTTCCGTGCGACCTTATGCTGATAGGCGAAGGTCCGGGAGCCGATGAGGACGAGCAGGGAATCCCTTTTGTCGGAAGAGCCGGCCAGCTGCTGACAAAGATCTTTGAGTCCGTGGGCATTAACAGGAACAATGAAGTCTATATCACAAATATCGTAAAATGCAGGCCTCCCGAGAACAGGGCTCCCTTAAGAGAAGAAACAGACGCCTGCTATCCCTATCTTGAGGCTCAGATAAAATATGTGAACCCCAAGATACTGATCCTGACGGGCTCTCCGGCCTGCAAGGTCGTGCTTAAGAACGATGCTCCCATGTCAAGGATAAGAGGCAACTGGACAAAACTGGAAGGAACTGATATTTCTGTGATGCCGATATTTCACCCGTCATACCTGCTTAGGAACCCGTCAAAAGAAAAAGGCTCTCCCAAATGGCTGACCTGGCAGGATATGATAGAGGTAAAGAACGCGCTGGACTGCGTCAGAAAGGTAAAGTCCCTTGCACAATGAACATCAATATGAAGGAGCCGACGCTTCAGCGTCGGGACAAAATTGAAAATGAAAAAACGGGTGATCTCTCTCCTTCAAATGGACATAAAGACTGCTGATCCGTCTCACAACCTGGACCGGGCCGCGAAACTGTTCGAGAAAGCCGCCCAGAGAAGGTCCGAGTTCATTTGCCTTCCCGAAATGTGGTCCACCGGTTTTGCCTATGACGACCTCCCTGCCATATCAAAAACCTGGCATAAAGAAACTATTGGTTTTCTCACCGGCTGGGCAAAGAGAAGTGGCGCGTGGGTATTTGGGGGCTCCATCCCCGAAAACGACGGGGGAAAGGTTTACAATACATCTTTTGTATTTGACCCGTCAGGAAAACAGATCGGAGCTTACCGCAAGATACACATCTTTTCCCCCACGGGAGAGCATGAACACTTTGACCACGGCAGGAAAATGCCTGTTTTTGAGGCGGGAGGAGCAATAACGGCCTCCGAAATATGCTATGACATCAGATTCCCGGAACTTTCAAGAAAATACTGGGAAAAAGGGGCAAAACTGGTCTTTGTCCCGGCGCAGTTCCCGTCCAAAAGAGTTGACCACTGGCTTACCCTGCTAAAAGCGCGGGCCATAGAGAACCATTGTTTTATGGCGGGCTGCAACAGGATCGGAAGAGACAGGATATACGAATACCCTGGAGAATCGGTTATCTATGACCCTTTCGGCAAGATCATAGAAAAAGCCTCCCACAGGGAAGAAGTGCTAACCGCGCAGATTGACCTGTCGACAGTGGACGAGGCCAATAAAAGGATACCGATAGAAAAAGACAGAAGGCCGGAAGTTTATTGAGATGCCATCCAAAGTCCATTTTATTGCCGCAGACAAGATAAACAGCAGCAGCCTGCAGCGGCTATTTGAGGCGGCTGGCTTTGACGAACTGGTAAAGCCGGACGAGCTTGTGGCGGTAAAGGTCCATTTTGGAGAGACTGGGAACAAGGCCTATGTAAAGCCCGGCAATATCTCCCCTATTGTCGAAAAGATAGCCTCGCTTAAAGGAAAACCTTTCTTGACCGATGCCAATACGCTTTACAAAGGCACCCGGGGGAATTCTGTGGACCACCTTGCCACCGCTAAGGCGCACGGCTTTGATTTTGCCCCGGTCATTATAGCGGACGGATTAACGGGAAAAAGTTTTATCGAGGTAGAGGTCGGCCTTAAACATTTTAAAAAAGTCAAGATCGCCTCAGAAGTTCTCCATGCTGGAACAATGGTGGTCCTGTCACATTTTAAAGGACACGAATTGACAGGGTTCGGCGGGGCCATTAAGAATGTGGGGATGGGGCTGGGTTCGCGCTCCGGAAAACAGCAGATGCACGCCGATGTTCATCCCGCAGTTGACAGCGAAAAATGCACCGGCTGCGAGCTCTGCACAAAATGGTGCCCTGTTAATGCTATCAAAATGGCCGACGGAAAGGCCATTATAGACGGCAGCAGGTGCATAGGCTGTGCCGAATGCATAGTTACCTGTAATTTCTCCGCTATCTCCATGGAATGGAACGGGTCATCCAGGTCGGTACAGGAAAAAATGGCGGAGTATTTTGCCGGAGCGGTCAAAGGCAAAAAATGCGCTTACATGAACTTCATCATCGATGTGTCGCCCAATTGCGACTGCTGGAACTTTAACGGAGCCCCCATCGTTGAAGATATCGGCGTTCTGGCTTCATTTGATCCTGTTGCAATAGACCAGGCAAGCATCGATCTTGTCAATAATAAAGCCGGGACCGACATTATCAAAAAGACCTGGCCGGAGATAGAGCACACCGTTCAACTTGATTATGCGCAGCAGATAGGCCTGGGAAGCAGGAAATATGAATTATGTCAGATCTCCTAAAGGACGGGGAGTTCCTAAAACTGGAAAAGGATTTTCCTTTTCTATCCCGCCTGCGCAGGCAGAAAGAGATCGATAAGATACCTTATGTGATAGTCGACATAGAAACGACCGGGCTTGAGCCAAAGACATCCGAGATAATAGAGATAGGAGCCATCAAGACAGAAGGCAAAACGGCCAAGGATGTATGGCAGACGCTCATAAGCTGTCCGCAGGACCTTCCTCCCAGCATAATTCAAATAACCGGGATCTACGATGAAATGCTCAAGGGAAAGCCGTCTGTTGAGCAGGCGCTCGAAGATTTTCTTGCTTTTTCCGGAGGCCATGTGCTGGTTGCCCACAACAGTGATTTCGATATTCCATTTCTGAGCCACCACATCGACAAACATTTGAAAAAGAAACTGGAGAACCGTATCGTCTGCACGCTTAAACTGGCAAGAAAACTCATCCCCGGACTCAAGAACTATAAACTTGGGACCATCGCCGCACATCTGGGGATCACGGCGCCATCCGCCCACAGGGCAATGGGGGACTGCGAGGTGACCTACGGGCTGTGGATGCATTTGATGGACTTGCTTGCCGCAAAGGACCTTCGAGCGCTCGACAAGGTTGAAGAGCTGATGAAGTTCTGATATATTGAGTTTGTCATGGAATTTCTGGAAAATGTCTGGACAAAAGCCAAAAAGCTGGAAAAAAGGATAATACTTCCGGAAACCGAAGACCTCAGGGTGCTAAAGGCCGCGGAACTCATCTCAAAAAGCAAACTTGCAAAGGTGATCCTTGTAGGAAATACAGTAGAAATACACAGAAATACGGCAGAAAATTCAATAGACATCTCGGCTTCTGAAATAGCGGAACCTGACAAACACCCAAAACTGGACAGGTACGCGGAGATCTATGCCAAGAACATGGAAAAGCGCAAACACCCTGTCTCGTTCGAGGAAGCAAAGGACCTTTTAAAGAAAGACTTCCCCTTCTTTGGCGCTATGATGCTTGCCGAAGGAGATGCCGACGGGATGGTGTCGGGAGCCAGCCATGAGACAGCGCACACGATAAAGGCGGCTGTTTATTCGGCAGGACTTAAGCCGGGCATTTCCATATTATCCAGCTTTTTTGCTATGGTGCTTAAAGACCGGTCGGTCGTTCCGGGCGGTGTTCTTTTCTACGCGGATTGCGGGGTTGTCCCCGAACCGGACGAAAAGCAGCTTGCCGACATTGCGATCTCTACGGCCTCCTCCTTCAGAAAGCTTGTGGGAAAAGAGCCCCGGATAGCAATGCTTTCCTTTTCGACAAAAGGCAGCGGAAGAGCAAAGTCGGTGGACAAAGTGGCAGCGGCCACAAAACTTGCCCAGGAAAAAGAGCCCAGCCTTCAAATAGACGGTGAATTGCAGGCGGATGCGGCGTTGATCGTCTCTGTGGGCAAGAAAAAGGCACCCGAGAGCAAGATCGCGGGCAGAGCCAATGTTCTGATCTTTCCGGACCTGGGAGCGGGCAACATAGCCTATAAGCTTACCGAGCGCCTGGCCGGGGCAATGGCGCTGGGCCCGCTGTTCCAAGGCTGCGCCAAAGCTATAAACGATCTCTCAAGAGGCTGCAGCGTTGATGACATAGTCAATGTGGCGGCTATAACTGCCGTACAGGCGGACTGATAATATGGACCTCCGCCGCCGGGCGCAAAAGGAGATCGCCTCTTCGGGACTTGAGTGCGAGCTCTACATCAGCCGCAGCAAAAGTCTGCGCATTAATATCCAGGACAGAAAAATTGAATCTATAGAGAGTGGCCATGTAACAGGTTGCGCAGCCCGTGTTATTAAGGATGAGAAAACCGGTTTTTCTTTTTCTAATTCCAGCGATCTTAAGACGCTCATTGAACAAGCAGCAGCAAGCAGCGCCTTCATGCCTCGGGACCCATTTTCCGGATTTATAAGTCCGGACGCACCGCTTAAAGAGATAACGCTGTTCGATGCCGCGATCGAGAACAAGACGCCGGAAGAAAAAATAAGAACGGCGTTAGCGGCTGAAGACGCTGCATACAGGGCAAGCCCCCTTATAACCAAGACTGGTTCCGCAGCTTATGTTGACTCTGAAACGGAGATAACCATTGTTAGCTCCAAGGGGATCAACTGCAGTTATAAAAGCAACTACTGCGGTGTTTATGTAGAAGCCATCTGCGAAAAGGACGGTCAGGCGGAAGAAGGGCTTGGTTTCAGCTTTGCCAAGAACTGGGCCGGTCTTGCCCCGGAGCATGCAGGTAAAGAAGCCGGACTTGAGGCAGTAAGCTTTTTGAAAGGAAAACTGATAGATTCGGCAAATCTTCCTGCGGTAATGTCCCCTCTTGTGGCCGCAGAATTCCTTGAGGCGGTTTCCGGCATGATCTCTGCCGAGTCAGTGCAAAAAGGAAAATCCGCGTTCGCAGGAAAACTCGGCAAAAAGATCGCATCTCCCTGCATAAGCATAACGGATGACGCCCTGCTCACGAACGGCCTTAATTCTGCGCCTTTTGACGGAGAAGGAAGTCCATCCAAAACCAACGCGGTAATAATTGAGGGTGTTCTGCATACTTATCTCTATGATCATTACACCGCGTCCAAGGACAGAGTCAAAACAACTTCAAGCGCTTCCCGCCCCTCGTTCAAATCACCGCCCTCAATAGGCACCACCAACTTCTATATCAGCCGGGGAAAAAGCTCTCAAAGCGAGCTGCTGTCAAAGGTTACCAGAGGCATTCTCATCACAAAAGTGATGGCAATGCACTCGGTCAATCCCATAAGCGGGGATTTTTCGGTGGGAGCTTCCGGGTTCATGATAGAGAACGGACAAAGGGCCTTTCCCGTAAGGGGAATCACAATGGCCGGGAACCTGCTTGAATTGCTGCATGCCATAGAAGAGGTGGGCTCGGACCTGACCTTTTCCCCTTTTGCCTCCAACTGCGGCTCGCCCAGCTTGCTGATCTCATCTCTTTCCATCGGCGGAAAGTAAGTGCGGCTATCAGGCTGCCTCTACAAATAAAACCGCGATTATGATAAAATAGCTTAACCATGACCAAAAAAATACTGGTATTCGATACCACCCTCCGCGACGGGGAGCAGGCTCCCGGCTGCAGCCTCAACACGGCCGAAAAGCTTGAGATAGCGCGCCAGCTCGAAAAACTCGGAGTTGACATCATTGAGGCGGGGTTTGCCATCGCGTCCCCCGGGGATTTTGATTCTGTGGCAAAGATAGCCCAGAATGTGCACGGCCCGGTGATCTGCTCTCTTGCCAGGACAAAGAAAGAGGATATCAAAGCGGCGTATGAGTCGGTAAAATTTGCACCCAGGCACAGGATACACACTTTTATCGGCACCTCCCCTATCCATATGGAAAAAAAGCTCCGCATGAGCCCTGACGAGGTCTTTAACCAGGCGGTCGAGATGGTAAGGTACGCAAAGAGCCTTGTGGATGATGTGGAGTTTTCCTGCGAGGACGCCGCCCGCTCAGAGCCGGCTTTCCTCTACCGGATAATTGAAGCCGCGATAGAAGCAGGGGCTTCCACGATCAACATACCCGACACCACAGGATATTCCATTCCCAGCGTGTTCGGCGAATTGATAGCCGGGATAATGAAGAATGTCCCGAACATATCGAAAGCCGTACTAAGCGTGCATTGCCACAACGATCTTGGTCTTGGCGTGGCAAATTCGCTTGCCGCTGTGCAGAACGGCGCATCTCAAGTGGAGTGCTCCATGAACGGGCTCGGAGAGCGCGCGGGCAATGCTTCGCTGGAAGAAATAGTGATGGCGATTAAAACTAGAAAAGATGTTTTTAGAGCGGAAACCTCTATCAACACAAGAGAGATCTACCGCACAAGCAGACTTGTGAGCAATCTTACGGGAATGATCGTCCAGGCCAACAAGGCCATTGTGGGCGCAAATGCGTTCTCGCACGAAGCGGGGATACATCAGGCAGGAGTAATAAGGGACCGAACCACTTATGAGATCATCGACCCTAAAGATGTCGGGATAACCGAAAGCAAACTCGTGCTCGGAAAGCATTCAGGCAGGAACGCCTTTGTAAAAAAGATCAGAGAATTGGGTTACGAAGACCTGAGCGAGAGCGCTCTAGAAAAAGCGTTCCAGGCCTTTAAAGCGCTGGCAGATAAGAAAAAGGAGATCTCGGACAAAGACATAGAGTCGCTCATAACCGACGAGATCTATGTGACACCGGAGACCTACAAGCTTGATCTGCTTAAGGTGACTTCCGGGACAAGGCAGAAACCGACAGCCGAAGTAACGCTAATATACAAAGGCAAGCCTATAAAAGGCAAAGGTCAGGGGTTTGGTCCGGTGGACGCTGTTTACAGAGTGATAGATAAACTCGTAAAGAAGCCGGTCAAGCTCGTGGATTATGTCATACAGGCTATTACCGGAGGAACGGACGCTCTTGGAGAGGTTTCTGTTAGGATACAAAAAGGCGGCAATATCTACTCGGGGCACGGATCCGACACCGATATCATCGTGGCTTCCGCAAAGGCCTATATCAACGCCCTCAACAAACTAACTTCCTGACCTAATCGGCGGTTATACAGGTAAGCGTTCTGGAAACACAGCCGGTTGCCTGTATTTTTTTGACTATCATGTCCCCAAGTGTCTTAAGGTCCTGCGCTTCGGCAAAGGCTATTACATCATAGGGGCCCGTAACCAGATGGACCTGAAGGACCCCAGGAAGCGCCTTGGCAGTATTGACAAGATCTATGGCTTTGCCGGGAGCCGCCTCGATAAGTATATAAGCCTGTGTCATGGTTTTCTCCTCCCTGATTTAGAAAATTATAACACACCTGTGATATAATTCATCTGGCAAACTTAAAGGAGAAAGAATGATGTGGTCGCTTGCAAGCAAATATTTTTTTAACGGCCTCTTTGTTCTTCTTCCTTTGTTCATCACTATCTGGCTGCTTGCCTTTCTGTTTTCCTTCATGGACGGGATACTAGGAGGCATCATATCGGTTTTTTTCGGACGGCCGCTTCCCGGCGTAGGATTTCTGGCCACTTTGTCCCTGATACTTTTAACCGGCTATTTTGCGGATTATATACTTGGAGAAAAAATACTGCGGCTGTTTGAAGCCTTTATCTGCAAAGTCCCCATAGTAAAAAGCATCTATTCTTCCGCCAAACAGGTAAATGAAGCCCTGTTCCAGTCAAAAGGCTCAAAGGGGCTTAATAAGGCCTGTCTGGTGGAATATCCCAGAAAAGGCATATATTCGGTCGGCTTCATCACCGCTCAGGGCCCCGAAGAAGCACAGTCAAAGACCGGGGGACAGAAACTCCTCTGCATATTTATCCCCAATACCCCGACCCCGGCTACGGGTTTTTTAATAATGGTCCCGGAATCAGAAGTTATCCCTCTTGACATGAAGACCGATGAAGCCTTCAAGCTGATCGTTTCCGCCGGGGTACTTAAACCAAAGGGGGCTTAGCAATGCACGCCGAGATCGCGGAACTCCTGTTATCTCTTTTTGTAATAATCATCACCGCCAAGCTTTTTGGGGAGCTTGCCCAGAGGTTGGGCCAGAGCCCTGTAGTCGGGGAACTTCTTGGCGGCATAATCATCGGGGCAAGCGTGCTGGGACTGGTAAGGGAAACAGAAATCCTCCACGACCTTGCACAACTGGGCGCGATCCTCCTTCTCTTTGAAGTGGGAGTATCATCCAATCTCTTTGATTTTCTAAAAGTCGGGATCTGGGCTTTCCTGGTGGCTGCTGCAGGCGTAGTTCTGCCCTTTGCTCTCGGTTATCTGGTCTGCCAGTTCCTGGGTCTTGACAGTATTCATTCCATCTTTGTCGGTGCCACCCTTACAGCCACTTCGGTAGGGATAACGGCAAGGGTTTTTTCCGACCTTAACAGATGCCATACCAAGGAAGCAAAAATAGTCCTCGGCGCGGCTGTTATCGACGATGTGATCGGCCTTGTCATTCTTGCGGCGGTGACAAAACTTGTCATTTCCGGAACTGTATCCCTTATCAATATTGAATATATTACAGCAGCTGCCGTTCTGTTCCTGGCCTCAAGTCTTGCCATAGGAGCGCTGCTTGCCCCGCACCTTATCAGGCTGCTTAAAACAATGCAGGTCAGAGGGATGCTGATAGCGGTCTCCTTTTCTTTCTGCATGCTGCTTTCGTTTTTTGCAGATAGGATAGGCCTGGCTCCCATCGTGGGGGCCTTTGCCGCAGGACTTATTTTGTCGGTAACAGAAAGCAAGACCCATCTGGAGGAACAATTAAAACCCGTTTCGGATATTTTTGTCCCCATCTTTTTTGTCCTCATGGGTTCCCTGGTGAATATAAGGCTGTTCAATCCGTTCGTTGCAGCCAATCAACCGGTCCTTGCCATAGCAGCAGCGCTTCTAATGGTTGCGGTTGCAGGTAAGATCCTTTCAGGTTATACGGTCTTTCAAAAGGGGATCAACAAACTGGTCATAGGCGCAGGAATGGTGCCTAGAGGGGAAGTGGGGCTGATCTTTGCCGGCATAGGGCTTACGAAAGGGATAATCAACGCTCAGCTGTTCTCTTCTCTCGTTATAGTGGTAATGGCCACCACATTCATAACTCCTTTCCTGCTCAAGGGCCTTTTAAAGAAGTCCCCTGCTCCCTGACCGTAACAGGCCTTCTGCAAAACTTGCAGCAGCCGCTAAGCAGCTCGTATCTGATAAGGCTGTGCGCCCCGCGCTCTATTATCATCTCGCCGCAGGAAGGACAATAAGTATTTGCCCCGGGGTGAAAGGGCACATTGCCAATGTAAACATACTGCAGGCCTTCCTGAAAACCGATCTCCTGGGCGGCTTTCAGAGCGTATTCCGGCGTTGAGGAAAGACTCGAAAGCTCTAAGCAAGGCATGAACCTTGTAATATGCCACGGTGTGTCTTTCCCGAGTTCTTTGGCTATCCATCTTGCCAGAGCATGCAGCTGTTGTGGGGCGTCATTCTTTCCAGGTATGATGTTGGTCACCGCTTCAACATGCATATCCCATTTTTTTTTCGCGCGCACAGCGCTTTCAAG
Source organism: Candidatus Margulisiibacteriota bacterium (assembly GCA_041650635.1). Classification (NCBI taxonomy): domain Bacteria; kingdom Bacillati; phylum Candidatus Margulisiibacteriota; species Candidatus Margulisiibacteriota bacterium. Next base: position 22,121 of record JBAZKV010000005.1, read on the forward strand.
GACCGGCTTGATCGACGGGACCCCGGCAACCTCTCTGTAGAATTCGTCATCGAACCCTTTGATATCCACTCTGTAGGCGTCAAGATAAGGAGCGATCAGGTCAAGAGGCTCGGAGTTAATGTATCCGTTGGTCACATAAGCGGTATAAAGGCCGTTCTCCTTTGCGAGTTTTGAAACATCAAGCGTATATTCGAACCAGACGGTCGGCTCGTTATAAGTAAAAGCTATCCCTTCGCAGTCGCTGTTGAGAGCGTTCTTTACAGCGTCCTGCGGAGAAAGATATGTGGTCGTCCGCACAGTTTCTTCATCGCCGATCCTGGCTCGTGATATCTGCCAGTTCTGGCAGTGAGAGCATCTCATGTTGCAGCCCAGGGTCCCGAGGGAATAGACAAGGCTTCCAGGATAAAAATGAAAAAGCGGCTTCTTTTCTATAGGGTCTACGGCCTCGCAGGACACCTGTCCGTAGACAAGGGTCATCAAAGAGCCGGAGGTGTTAAGCCTTGTGCCGCAGCGTCCGGCCTTTCCATCCGCGATCAGGCAATTGTGCGGACACAGGATACACTCAACCTGCAAGTTGTCAAGTTTATTATAAAATAGGGCTTCTTTCATGACCGCTTTCAAACGCCTTAATTATTGCAGATGCCATTTCATCATATTGAGGCATCCGTTTCAAGCGATGCTTCGACAGCTGGATCGTCCCCTGCTGAAGAACAGCCTTTCTTCCTCTCTTCTGAGCGCTGCCGACTGCTTTCTTCCCATTTATGGTGATCTCATATTCCCTCGTATTCGAGAAGCACAAGTCGTTTTGGCGGGGACCGGGAACAGGGAACCGGGAACCGGCCTGCGGTATCCGGTCTGCGGTAAACGGTCTGCGGTTCCCTATTTTTGCGTCTATGCCCAAACTATTTAGTGCTTTCACAATAATTTCAGAAATATAGCAGTACGCTCCCTTTATCCCTTTGGGAAGCAGCTCTGCCGGACAGACCGCACAGTATGTAAGTTCATCTGGCAGATGATAGACCAGGCCTCCGCCGGTCGGCCTTTTAACTATCTCCCATCCGTCCCGAACTTCTTTGTCAACATCAAGTATTCTGTCAATTTTTTGAAGGCAGCCGTACGAGATGCATCTGTTCGCCCAGGAATAGATCCTTAGTTTGGGGGCAGTGCAGTTCTTGAACATCTCAAGATCGATCTTCATGTTCTCGGCTCCTGTGCGGGGCTTATCAAGCAGGACTTTCCAGGGGATATCTATTTTTGACACAGGTCAAGGTCTTTGGCCGCTTTGACCTCGTTGAGGCGGCCAATGGAGGTTTTATGCGGAGCCGTTCTTACCAGCTCGGGGTCCTCTTTACATTCCTGAGCGATCTTTATCATCGCATCGATAAAGGAGTCAAGGGTTTTTCTGCTTTCCGTCTCGGTCGGCTCTATCATCATGGCCTCCTCGACAATTAGAGGAAAATAGATGGTCGGTGGATGGAACCCGAAGTCAAGCAGCCGTTTGGCGATATCAAGGGCCCTCACCCCGCATTTTTCTTTCTGCCATTTCGCAGATATTACGAACTCATGTTGGCAGGCCCTATCATAAGGAAGATAATAATGCTCTTTCAATCTTTCCTTCATGTAATTTGCGTTCAACACCGCGTTCTCGGAGACTTCCCTCAAACCTTTTGCCCCCAGGCTTCTGATGTAAGAATACGCTTTTATCATCACGCCGACATTGCCGTAAAAAGTTGAAACACTTCCTATAGAGCTTTTACCCGGAGGGCACATCCTGAACCTGTCCCCCTGCTTTTCTATCCTGCTGCCCGGCAGGAACGGTTCAAGTTTTTTTATTACGCCGATCGGGCCGGCGCCGGGACCGCCGCCGCCGTGCGGAGTGGAAAAGGTCTTGTGCAGATTGATATGGCACATGTCAAACCCGAGCTCGCTGGGAAGAACCTTGCCGAGCAGCGCATTGGCATTGGCCCCATCCATATAGAAAAGCGCGCCTTTTGAGTGAAGCAGCTCTGCTATACTGCAAATATTGCGGTCGAACAATCCCAGGGTATTGGGATTTGTCAGCATAAGCACGGCAACATTATCGTCAAGCAGCTTCTCAAGATCAGCCAGATCTATCCCGCCGTCCGCATCCGATTTGACAGAAAGCACTTCAAAGCCGGAAGTAGCGCAGCTGGCGGGATTGGTCCCGTGCGCCGAGTCCGGGATAATGACCTTTTTGCGCTGTATCTGGCCAAGCGACTCAAAATAGGCCTTGGCCACAAAAAGAGCGGTAAGTTCGCCGTGCGCCCCGGCAAGAGGACTAAGACAAAAAGCGTCAAAGCCAAAGATGGAGCAGAGATAGCTTTCAAGCTCGTGGAGCAGCCTCAACATTCCCTGGACAGAGTCCTCGCTCTCCAGCGGATGCAATTGGGTAAAGCCTTCCAGGGCAGCCATGTCCTCGTTGATCTTGGGATTGTACTTCATGGTGCATGAGCCGAGAGGATAAAAGCCGTTATCGACGCCAAAGTTCTTTCTGCTGAGAAGGGTAAAATGCCGCACCAGCTCCACCTCGCTCATCCTGTCGATACCGGGAGTTGCCTTTCTGCGGAACTTTTCCGGAAGACTGCTGTTGTTCATTTACAGGATCGCGTTATGCATTGAGGCATCAAAAAGATGGATCTTGTGCAGGTTTATATAGATACAATAGACGCTGCCGGGTGCGGCATCGCACATCGCATCGGCCCTGGTCACAAGAGGCGTCCTGCCCACATTGAGGTACAGATAGGTTTCGGACCCCATTAGTTCCCTGTAATCGACTTTGCCTTCGAGCTGGCATTGGTAATTTGAATCCCGCAGTTCATGATTAAGGATGTCCTCCGGCCTTATGCCGAGGACCACTTCTTTTCCTATGCTGGGCCTTATGTATGGGTCATAATCTTTCGGAAGCACCAGCTTAAAGTCCTGGGAATCAAAGAAAAGATGGTCTCCCGCCTTGTCGATCTTGCCGCTGACAAAGTTCATTGACGGGCTGCCGATAAAACCGGCCACGAATTTATTTTTTGGCTTGCCGTATACCTCAAGAGGAGCATCCACCTGCTGGAGCTGGCCGTTCAATATGACGGCGATCCTTTTGCCAAGGGTCATTGCCTCTACCTGATCGTGGGTCACATAGATGATGGTGGCCTGCAGCCTGTTGTAGATGTTCTGGAGTTCGGCTCTCATCTGGACCCTAAGCTTTGCGTCAAGGTTGCTCAAAGGCTCGTCCATAAGGAACACGGCCGGCTCTCTTACGATCGCCCTTCCGACAGCCACTCGCTGCCTCTGTCCTCCGGAGAGCTGTTTGGGAAGCCTCTGCAGCATATTCTCAAGGCCGAGGATATTGGCGGCCTCGTTCACCCTGCGGTCGATCTCTTTCTTGGCGACCTTTCTCAGTTTAAGCCCGAAAGCCATGTTGTCGTAAACGCTCATGTGAGGATAAAGCGCGTAGCTTTGAAAGATCATTGCTATATCCCTGTCCTTGGGCGCAACATCGTTTATAACCCTGTTGCCGATATAAAGTTTTCCTTCGGACACTTCTTCCAGCCCTGCGGCCATCCTTAAAGCCGTGGTCTTGCCGCAGCCCGAAGGTCCCACAAGGACAAGGAATTCCTTGTCCCTGACCTCGAGGGTCATGTTCTTTACAGCTTCCACATCGCCGAACCTTTTGGTCACATTTTCATAATAGACTCTTGCCAATTCTTTGCTCCCCTCTAGATCTGCTTGATCAGATTAGCCGTTTCAATGGCCGCCAGCGCGGAACTCCACCCTTTATTGCCGGACTTTGCTCCGGAGCGCTCAAGCGCCTGTTCAAGATTGTCCGTTGTAAGGACCCCGAAGATCACAGGCACTTCGCTCTCAAGCGAAACGCTGGCTATCCCTTTGGACACCTCAGCGGCAACATAATCAAAGTGGGGCGTGCCTCCCCTGATCACCGCACCCAGACAGATGATCGCCGAAGGCTTTTTGGCTGACTGCGCGGCTTTTTTTGCTATCAGAGGCATTTCGAAGGCGCCCGGGGTCCATATCAGCGTGATGTCCGGCTCCGATACGCCGTGCCTCAAAAGGCAGTCCATCGCTCCGGAGATGAGGCCTTTTGTGACCGAATCGTTGAACCGCGAGGCAATTACCGTTATCTTCAACCCTTTCCCGTCCAGAAGCCCTTCTTTTGTCTTCATCCTTTTCTCCCTTCTTCAAATATCTTCGGCAGTTCCTTAAGATTGTCGTGCAGCAGAAGTATGTGCCCAAGTTTCTGAGATTTGGTCCTTAGATACCTTTCGTTATGCTCGTTGGGCTCTACCTCTATGGGAAGCCTCTCCACCACCGTCAGTCCGTACCTTTCTATGCCCACGATCTTTCTCGGGTTGTTGGTGAGCAGCCGTATCGTTGAAAGGCCAAGATCACACAAGATCTGGGCGCCGGTACCGTAGTCTCGCAGGTCGGCCTCAAAGCCAAGCATTTCGTTGGCCTCCACCGTGTCCGCCCCGCCGTCCTGAAGTTCGTAAGCCTTGAGTTTGTTGAGCAGTCCTATGCCGCGGCCTTCCTGCCTCATATAAAGCAGAACTCCTGAGCCCTCTTTCTGGATCATCTTTAGGGAACGCTCCAACTGGATGCCGCAGTCGCATCTGCAGCTGCCGAACACGTCTCCCGTAAGGCATTCCGAATGCACCCTGACAAGAACATCCTTTTTATTGCGGACCGAGCCTTTTACCAGGGCAAGGTGATGCGCTCCGGAGAGTATGTCTTCATAGCCGTAGACCATAAACTGGCCGAACCTGGTGGGAAGTTTTGATCTGCTGGTCCTTTTGACCAGTTTTTCGTTCATAAGCCTGTATCTTATAAGGTCCGCGATGGTAACTATCTTAAGGGAGTGCTCTGCCGAAAACTCCATCAGGTCCTTCTGCCTTGCCATTTTTCCGTCGGGCCTGATTATTTCGCAGATTACAGCGGCCTCTTCCATGCCGCTGATCCTGACAAGGTCCACCGCGGCCTCGGTATGCCCTGCCCTCTTGAGCACGCCTCCGGCCCTTGCTTTAAGCGGGAAAATATGTCCGGGCCTGACGAGGTCCGAAGGCTTTGAGGACGGATCGGCCAGGACCTTAAGCGTCACGGCCCTGTCTGCGGCGGAAATTCCGGTGCTCACCCCGTGAGAGAGCCCTGCATCCACCGAGACAGTGAAAGCTGTCCTGTTGGCCTCCGTGTTCTCGCTCACCATTTCCTCTATCTTTAGCGTTTTAAGCTTTTCGGCGCTTAATGGAGCACAGACAAGCCCTTTTCCTTTTGAGATCATGAAGTTGACAGCTTCTTCGGTCGCTGTCTGTGCAGCCATGACAAGGTCGCCTTCGTTCTCGCGGTCTTTGTCATCGACCACGATCACCATTTTGCCGGCTTTTATTTCTTTTACCGCTTCTTCTATGGCGTCAAATTTCAATTGCATGACACAAACCCTTTTCCGGCAATCATTTTTTCCGTGTATTTGCCTATCAAGTCAAATTCAAGGTTTACCCTGTCCCCGACCTTTTTCCTGCTCAGGGTCGACCCCTTGAGAGTAAAAGGAATGGCATTCACGGTAAAGGAATCCCTAACAAGCCCCGAAACGGTAAGGCTTATGCCGTCAACTGTAACGGAACCCTTGCCGATGATATACCTGGACATGGAAAGAGGATAAGCAATGGTGAACTTTACTGCATCAAAGGCCCTTGAGATACCTTTAATTGAGCCGGTTGAGTCCACATGCCCGGACACCAGATGGCCCGAAAGCCTGTCAGAGACCTTAAGAGCTCTTTCGAGATTGACCTGATCTGATGCCTTGAGTGCGCCCAAATTGGTCTTTGAATAGGTTTCTTTTGTTATGTCCACAAAAAAAACGGGGCCTTTTGTCCCCGTCACCGTAAGACAGGCCCCGTTGACGCAGACGCTTTCCCCCGGTTTCAGCTCTCTGGAAAGTTCTTTTGAGGTTATCTCCAGCTTCAAAAGCCCGCTGACAAACCTGGCGCTTTTTACAGAACCTATTTCTTCAACGATCCCTGTGAACATTTTGAGCTAATTTTATCACAATTTGAGCTTTTTTGCCACAGAAGCAAGGACACCGTTTATGAATTTTTTGGATTCTTCCCCGCCGTATTTTTTTGCCAGTTCCACGGCCTCGTTCATCACTACTGCGCCGGGTTCGGTCCTCTCGTGTTCAAGCTCCCAGACACAGACGCGCAGGATGTTCCTGTCCACTGCTCCCAGTCTTTCTATTGTCCACTCCGCCAGGTTAGAAGCTATACTGCGGTCAATTGCCGCTTTTTGGCTGACAACTCCGCGAAGGAGCACTTTTGCCCGCTCCATTGTGTCGGGGGGGAAAGTCTCCTGGCTTGAAACGCTTAGGATGGCCTCTTCGGGTGAAGCGTCCGAGAGCTCTATCTGATAAAGCGCCTGCATTGCCAGCCGGCGCGCTGTTGTTCTTTTGCCCATATCAGAGGATAAGATTGGTGTCTATAAAATCGGTATAGATCTCGCCTCTTTTAAAATTATCGTTTTCCATGACCTTTTTGTGGAAGGCGATCGTTGTTTTTATCCCCGCCACGACAAATTCGTCAAGGGCCCTGCTCATCCTGCTGATAGCCTCCTGGCGGGTGGGCGCCCACACTATCAGTTTTGCCACCAAGGAATCATAGTATGGAGGAATTCTATATCCCTGGTACGCGTGGCTGTCAACGCGCACGCCGGGCCCCCCAGAAGGAAGGTAGGTCTTTAACTCGCCCGGACTAGGCATAAAATTCCTTTCGGGGTCCTCAGCATTTATCCTGCACTCTATAGAGTGCCCCGACAATTTTATATCTTTTTGCTTGAACCGCAGTTTTCCTCCGCCGGCCACATAGATCTGTTCTTTTATGATATCAGTTGAGGTGATCATCTCAGACACGGGGTGCTCCACCTGCACCCTGGTGTTCATTTCCATAAAATAGAAACGGCCTTCCGCATCAAGAAGGAACTCGATAGTGCCGGCGCCGCTGTACTTTGCCGCCTTGGCCATCTTAACTGCGGCCTCCCCCATCTTTTTTCTCAACTTTTCGCTAAGGGCCGAACACGGAGCCTCTTCAACAAGTTTCTGATGCCTGCGCTGAACAGAGCAGTCCCTTTCACCCAGATAGATGACATTGCCGTAATTGTCGGCCATAATCTGTATCTCGACATGTTTTGGCCGCTCTATGAACTTTTCTATGTAGACCTGAGGATTGCCGAAAGCAGCTCCTGCCTCGGTCTGAGCTGTTTTCATGAGTGAAGGGAATTCGTCCGCGGTCTTTGCAACCCTCATCCCCTTGCCCCCGCCCCCGGCGGTCGCTTTAATAAGAACCGGGAAACCGATATTCCTTGCGATCTGAAGAGCCTCTTTTTCGTCGTTCACTATGCCTTCTGAACCTGGGACGGTGGGCACCCCGGCAAGTTTTGCTGTCTGCTTGGCGGTAGCCTTGTCCCCCATAGCCTCCATGGAAGCGATAGAGGGTCCTATGAACTTTATGCCGTGGGACTCGCAGACATCCACGAACTTAGAGTTTTCGGCCAAAAACCCGTACCCGGGATGCACGGCTTCGGCCCCGGATACTTCCGCCACAGAAATTATCGCCGGTATATTGAGATAGCTTTTTGCGGGCTGTGCCGGACCTATACAGTAGGCCTCGTCCGCGGCCTTTGCGTGCAGGCAGTCCCTGTCAGCTTCGCTGTACACCGCAACGCTTTTAATATCCATCTCTCTGCAGGCGCGGATCACACGCAGAGCTATTTCCCCCCGGTTCGCTATCAGTATCTTTTTGAACATGTTTCCCTCTTACTCTAAAAACCTGTTGACAGACCGCAAATATGCTCTATAATTATATCAATACATCTGAAGATTGGCAAACACAGTTAATTTTCAGAGTAAAGACAGCAAAGGGAGGTGAATGCAAATGGCAAAGGCAAGAGGCGGACTTTCTAAGATAAGAGTGCATTTTAAAGGACAGAGCGATACGCTTGAGAAAGTATTCGGAAGCTCACCTATTCAGGTGACGGATATGACCAAGAAACTCTGGAGCATTATCAAGTCAAGAAAGCTCATGAAAAAAGCGTAAAGCTTTTTGCGTCCGAACATAAACCCCGGGCTAGGACCGGGGTTTATTTATGGGCAAAACACTTTTCAGCCGACTGAAAGCCTTTTCTTCCTTGCCAGCGGCGGGATTATGTAATCTACCACATCGTCAACTGTAATGATGCCGAGTATCCTGTTGAGCTTGTCGACCACGGGCACTGCAAGAAGGTTATATTTTGAAATAACATCGGCAACCTGCCTCCTGTTCATCTCAGGTCTTACCGTTATTATCTTGGTGTTCATTATATCGCCGACAAGCGCATCCTCTTTTGAGATGATGAGGCCTCTCAATGTCAGGACCCCCAGCAGATGTCCGCCCTCGTCCGTAACATACAGATAATAGATCGTTTCGGCTCCCGGGGCCAGCTCCCTGAGTTTTTCTATCGTTCTGGCCACGGTATACTCGGGCTCAAGAGTAATGAGGTCGGTGGTCATAAGCCCTCCGGCGGTTTCGTCATCATGCTTCAAAAGCTCCTGTATCTCCTGAGCTTTTTTCTTTTTCATCAACTGCAGGAATTCCTCCGTCTTTTCTTCAGGCAGGTCCCCCAGGACATCGGCGGCTTCATCGGAAGGCATTTTTTCAAGAATGGCCAGGGCCTTCTTTGTGTCAAGGACGCCTATCAAAAAGGCCTGTATCCTGGGTTCCAATTCGTGCAGAGCTTCGGCCGCCGTATCAGTTGAAAGAGATTCAAAGATGGCCGTTTTTTCGTCCGTGTGGACCTGACTGATAATGCTGGCTATGTCCGACGGGTGCAGTTCCGACATCCCTTTGTAGGGAACGACCAGTTTTATCCTGGCAAGGTCCGTCTGTAAAGGCTCCACATAATTCCAGCCTATCAGGTCTTCCTTCACCTTGATGTTAAAAAAAGATAGAAGGAACGAGACCAACTGATCCAGCTTTAGCCTGCGAAGGACTCCTTTAATGCCGACATCGGCCGCGATAAGCCGGACTTCTTCCCCTACCTTTGCTATTTTAAGATCATTTACTCTTACCACCTTGGAGCCGTGGATATCCACTATCTGCTTATCCATAAGGTCCCTTTTTGCCAGGACACTTCCTTCCCTCAGTTCCGCAAAAGGGGTCTCTTTTATTCCAGCCCGGGTAGAAATAAACTTTCTCCCTATTAGGTTTATCTCTTGAAGCAGCAAAACCTTTTTGTGCCTGCCTCCCGTCGACTTCAGCACCAAGCCGGTCACTTTTGGGAATTGGTCCTGCGGCTCGATCACAATATCCTCGACACGGCCTATTTTTTCTTCGAACCTGTCTATAACGGGACCTCCAATAAGCTCAGAAGCGTACAGTTCGCTTAAATAAATCATTTATAACCTCCTGGCAACTGCTTCGAAAAAATTATAGCACGGCCGCCTGCTATCTTGCGCAATAATACTTACCCGGAAGTTCGCTCACCATGTCTTTAACTACCATGGGGACGAGAGCGGTGGCAAGTTCTCCGCAGGAAACCCCGGTAATTAGAGCAAGCTCATCTATGTGCTTTGCTCCGGTTTCCAGACAATCAAGGACTCTGCGCTGCTCTGCGGATAGGCCCTCTGTATTTATGGAGGGGGCGGGCTTATGTCCCCCTTTAACGCTTTTCAGGTTCAATTCTTCAAGGATGTCCGCGACCTCTTCGACCAGTTTTGCCCCGCGCTTGATAAGAGCGTTCGGGCCGCGGCTTAAGGTCCTGCCCGACTCGCCGGGGACGGCAAAGACCTCCCTGTTCTGCTCCAGTGCAAAACCTGCGGTTATGAGCGACCCGCTGTCGGATGACCCCTCAATTACAAGGGTGCCGAGGCTAAGACCCGAGATTATCCTGTTCCTGCGGGGAAAGTTCCACTTTTCAACGCCTTCAACTTTAAGATGCTCGCAGACAAGAGCCCCTTTGTCCCCTATCCTTTCCCCGAGGCCCCTGTTGCTGTATGGATAGACCTCGTCAAGCCCTGTGCCCAGAACTGCAATGGTCCTGCCGCCTGCTTCAAGGGCGCTCTTATGAGCACAGCTGTCTATCCCCAAAGCAAGACCTGAAACAACGGTTATGCCGAATTCGCACAGGTCTTTTGCCAGTTTTTTGGTCATCTTTTCTCCGTAAGGAGAGAGGCTTCTTGACCCGACAACTGCCACGGATAACTTGTCCTCTGCTTCGAGGCTGCCGCGGTAATAAAGCACGGGCGGCGGGTCCCAGATATTATATAGATTGGACGGATAATCAGAATCGCCAAGGCAGACAGCATTAACACCCGGCGGAAGTGCTGTTCCATCAGGATTCTTTCTTCCGACGATCAATGAGCGGGCTGTTGCGGCGCCGATACCGTCTATTGAAACTAGTTCATCAAAAGTAGAGTCCCATATCGCTGAGATGCTGCCGAAATGTTCAAAAAGAAGTTTTATCCGTGAAGCCCCGAGGCCGGGAATTAGGGAAAGAGCCGCCCAATATTTCAGATCAGAGGACATCTTTCCTTATCTTCTCAAAATAACCGGGTGAGTCAATGAGGGAATCATAAGAGAAGAGCGAAAAACCCTTGAGCGATCTATAATAGCGCTTATAGTATTTGTATGTCTTGATATGGTCAGAAATCACGCCCGCGGAATTATTGAAGGCCCCCAACCCCAAAACCACTGAATTCTTAGAAGAAACAGAAGCGTTGAGCAGGATCAGGTCAAGGACCCTGACAGGGTCCCGTGAATAGATCATCGGGACAGTAAAATCTATAATGCCATCCCTCTGCCATTTTCTCCAGTCCTGACCTTTGTCAGTGGAAGCGTCAAAAATATCGGGGTAGACTGCTGCAGATACAGAAATGCCGGGTTTAAGCCTTTTAACCTCCTGATAGATCCTTTTTACCAGGCCGGTCACATCATCGGCCCTCCTTTTTGCGGCTATCGGATAAGCAGGATTCTTTTTGTCGTAGATAAAACTATGGTCAGGATACCTTATGTAGTCAAAGTGTATGCCGTCAACATCATAATCTCGGGCAACCTCGCAGTAGACTGCATACAAATGATCCTGTACACCCTTGATGGCCGGGTTGAGGAACAGCATATTCGATTTTTTTGGGAGCAGCCAGTGGGGTTTTGCGTTAACAACATGGCCTAGCTGCGAAGGAGCTTCGGGAGAAGACCACACATAATAGGCGTTAAGCCAGGCATGCACCTTGATGCCGTGCCTGTGGGATTTTTCAACAGTCTCAGCAAGCGGGTCAAATCCGGTCTCTACCGTTGGGACAATGGAAGACCTGTAATATGCCTCTCCCCTGCCCAGGACCTGGACAAAAAGCGTGTTAAAGCCGTTCTCTTTTGCTTTAGTAACGAACCTGTCGATCTTTTCTTTGGAATCCAGTTGGAACCTTGTCACCCACATTGCCTTGATCTCCTGCCCGTCCGGGATACCTGCCCACAAGCAATTTCCGCGCCACAGCAGGAAAATCATTATAAATACGAGAATTCTTAGAGGTTTAAGCATTCTATATCCGTCCCGACGCTAAAGCGTCGGCTCCTAAGAATGAGAACTGGAGCCGAGCCTTTAGGCTCGGGTAAATTAGCATATTATTTCTTTAGCAGTGCCAGGGCCTCGGCCCTGGTGGAAGCGTTTTTCCTGAAGATGCCCCGGACAGCCGAAGTAGTGGTGGTGGTCCCCGGTTTTTTCACGCCTCTCATAGACATGCACAGGTGCTCGGCCTCGATTATGACAAACACCCCGTGAGGGGACAGTTTTTCCATGAGAAGGTCGGCGATCTGGGAGGTGAGCCTTTCCTGGACCTGGGGCCTTTTTGCAAAAGCCTCAACCACTCTTACCAGTTTTGACAGCCCTGTCACACGCCCCTTGCGCGGGATATAAACTATATGGGCCTTGCCGATGAACGGGATAAAATGATGTTCACACATAGAGTAGAACGGGATGTCTTTTACCATGACCATTTCTTCGTGGGCTTCGTTGTGAAAGACCGACAGTTCTTTTCCCGGATCTTTTGAAACCCCGGAAAACAGTTCCGCGTACATCCGTGCAACCCGCTCCGGGGTCTTTTGCAGTCCCTCTCTTGAAGGGTCTTCCCCTATCGCGTAAAGAATATCCTTAACGGCCTTTTCTATCTTTTTTCTGCTCATGTTAAAACAACCCCTTTATATCCCCGTTCTCGTCAAGGCCGATCCTCTCGGCCGCGGGATGCTGCGGCAGGCCCGGCATCGTCATTATATCACCGGTATAGGCCACGATGAACCCGGCTCCGTAAGCCGGTTTTATGTTTTTGACCGTGAGGCGGAAGCCTTTAGGCCGCCCGAGCCTGGTGTGGTCGTCCGAAAGGGAAAACTGCGTCTTGGCCACGCACACAGGAAGAGAGGCTCCTCCGCTTTGCTTTATGAGCTCCAGCTGCTGCTTTGCCCTGTCCAAAAAATCAATTCCATCAGCACCGTAGATCTTCGTCGCTATCTTAGACAGCTTGTCCTCAATAGAGTCGTTGAGATCATAAAGATATTTCAAACCAGACGCTGAACTCTGTAAAGTCCCGACGCTAAAGCGCCCGCCTGCCAAGCCTTCCCGGCTCGGCGGGATGGCGGGCAGGTCGGCTCCACGGGAAAGCAAAACCGGAGCCGAACCTTCAGGTTCGGGCCTTATCACTTTCATCAGTTCTTTTGCAAGCTCCATCCCTCCGACCCCTCCCTTTTCTCTGACATCACAAATACTGCCTCTAACACCAATTGCTGCACATTCATCACATATCATCTTTAATTCCTCGCTCGAATCATATGCAAATCTATTCACTGCAACAACTACCGGGACATTAAAGTTTTTAAGTGCGTCAATATGCGCCTTAAGATTGTCAAACCCTCTTTTCAGCGCCTCCTTGTCCTCGTCCCTTGCCCTGAGCGCAGTCGAAGGGTTATACTTGTCCTTGGCTATCCCGCCCTGCCACTTCAGGGCTTTTGCCGTTACAACAAGAACCGCCGCAGAAGGAGCGAGGCCTCCGGCCCTGCATTTTATGTCAAAGAATTTTTCTGCCCCCAGGTCCGAACCAAATCCTGCTTCGGTAATAACATAGTCGGACAGTTTAAGAGCGAGTTTTGTGGCAATAAGGCTGCTGCACCCGTGCGCTATATTGGCGAACGGTCCGCCATGGACAAAGGCCGGACAGCCTTCTATGGTCTGGACCAGATTGGGTTTTATCGCTTCCTTTAACAGGATAGCCATTGAGCCTTCAGCCTTAAGGTCGCCCGCGGTAACCGGCCTGCCGTCCTTTGTCAGCCCCACAACGATCTTTTTCAGATTGGACCTTAAATGCTCGAGGCTAAGCGACAGACACAGCGACGCCATGACCTCGGAAGCAGCCGTAATGTCAAAGGACGAGCGCCTGTCAACCCCCCTATATCTTATGGAGATGTCCCTAAGCGCTCTGTCATTCATGTCCATAACTCTGTTCCACATGATCTTTTCGGGATCGATATTGAGAGAATTTCCGTGGAAGATATGGTTGTCTATCAGCGCGGCAAGAAGGTTGTGGGCGGCGCTTACCATGTGCATGTCGCCGGTAAAATGCAGGTTGATATCTTCCATAGGCAGGACCTGGCTGTAGCCGCCTCCGGCCGCCCCGCCTTTTAGGCCGAGCGTCGGGCCAAGAGACGGTTCCCTTATGCAAACGAACGCTTTTTTGCCAAGCTTTTTGAGTGCCTGGGCAAGCCCTATCGTTACAGTCGTCTTTCCTTCTCCAAAAGGGGTCGGGGTCACTGCGGTAACCAGGACCAATTTCCCGTCCCTGCCGCTTTTCCTTTTTTCCAGCGCCGACAGCTTTATCTTTGCCTTACAGGTCCCGTAAAGCTCCAGTTCCTCCTTTTTGAGCCCGCAGGAGGAGGCCACCTTTTCTATCGGCTTTGTTCTTGACTTTGAGGCTATTTCAATATCTGAGAGCATGAGAGGATTTTATCATGGAAACAGGCCCTTAGTCGAGAAACTTTACAGGCCGGTTTGAGCTTTGAAGGGCAAAGGAAATCTCATTTTTGGAGCGGGAAGGGACGGATCAAACTCAAAGGCCGAAATTGTGGGCAAAGGTGACAGCTCCTCAAAATGCAGGGTTTTAAGGGCTCTTTCCCCCTCAAGAAAGCTGTTAAGAAACGATATTTCGTCGCGTTTTGCATTGTAGTAGCCGTTCAACTTTCTTAAATAAGACGGGAATCCATCAGCAGCCCTGTCCTCTTCTTTTTCCGTATCCGGGTTCCCCATAGCTGAGCACAGTTCTCCGATACTCCAATTGTAAAAAAATACCGGGGAAACCACACCCAATGCCGCGATCATACCGTAAGCGTCCAGGAGCGTTTCTTCGCTAAATCCTCCGACACTGTCAACGGAGGAAACTAAACCGAGAAAACTTCTAGGATCGAAATCGTCGGTGAACTCTTGCCAGAGCCTAACTGTGAGGTCCTCACTGCCATGAAGCATTCCTTTGTTGTTTAGAACATATTTTAACTTCAGCAGCAGCCATTTGAAGCCGTCTTCATCCGGTGAGGGGAACAGGTCTTTAACAAGACGCTGCCCCAGACTGTGAGCGGACGGTCTTTCGGGAGGATAGACCGATAAGAAACAGTTCCCATAAGCATCAACTGTTGAAAAAACAGACGGGCATTCCTCCACCCATCCGTCGGCGTCATCACGCGGGACTGCGATCGAATGCCTGCTGCGCCCAGAAAAGAAAGGCTCATCTGCCGCCCTCCCGTCGATAAGGACCGGCTCTACTTTGAACCTGCGCACGTCAGCATAACGCGGCCTGATCTCATCACTAAGCCTGGGGACTACTCTGTTAAGGAAGAAGTCTCTAATCACATCGGGATCTTTGGCGCTTCTTAGTATGGGCCTTGCCCTGCCCATAAGGTTTAGGGTTAATGCATAGCGATCAGCCAGCTTATCAAGTTCCGGATCCGGAGCACCTTCAAGTATCCTCCTTTGATAAAGATGCATGGACAGTCCCATAGAACGCTCCGCTTGCCCCAGTTTTGCCGCTGCTTCGGTACTGAACGGATCCCCCATAATAATCCCGTTCGTTATTCCAGGGACCAAGTCATAGCCGAGTTCTCCGGCAAAATTTACGATGTCACCATAATCTGCGTCATGGTCGCTGTCGCGCCACAACAGCGGATCGCTCGCGTCATAAAGCAGCAGCCTGTCGGCGGAGTGTTCGGGTAGGACGCTCAAGATCTTGAGAAAAGCCGGATAAGGCATAAAACGGGGTGAAGCTGACGAATCCGCCCCGCACATTGTGCACTGATGGTAGCAGCCGCTTGCCAGGTCAAGAACGCCACGCCATAAACCGCGATACGGGAGGTATCCTTTTATGCTTTCAATAAAATTCCAATAGGCTTTCCCGGTTACCGATTCAAAAGGGTGCCTGTATAATTCCAGCCTAGGCATTGCAGTCGATGGCAATTCCGGGATCATATCCTCAATAAAAGGAACCGACAGAGGGCCTTTCCTTACTTTTTCAAAAAGCTGAAGCCCGGCATTATTAAGGATAGGTCTGTACCGGCCAAGGATATGCGATCCTCTTGCGAACTTTATTATCGATGCGATCTCAAGCCCCGGAAATCTCCGGGATAGTTCCGCGACCTGCGGCCTGATGCGGATCGTGCTTCGGCTTTCCATCGCTGTCATTTTGTTCTCCGATCTATTTTCGAAAAGATCACAAGATAATTTCACACTGTGAAATTCTGGACAAAAACAAACGATAATTTTGTGTAAGAACATTTTTTAGGAGGAAACGAATGAGCCCCATAGAAACGTATTACAGGCTGCCTGCAAGCAACCCCAGGACCCTGGGAGCAAGAGAAGTATATCCTTTCGGCTCCGGGATGAGGGTTGGGGATGTCACTTTTAATTATGCGCCGAGAATGATCCCGGAAAACGCTAGAAAAGCAGTTATCACAAGCAACGAGCAGATGTTTGCCCTGTCCTGCCTTCCGGGAGTAAAGGTAGTTGAAGTGCCGGACAGTAATTATGTCACTTACCTCTCGGCTCTGACCATGTCAACAGCGCTCAATTCCTATAAACCGCATCCTGAGGGAAAGGATTCCGCCATTCTTGCCACCGGGGGCACCTGGGATCCCCCGAGGCTTTTGCTGGGAAATCCTGACCTGGCAAGGAGCATACTTGGCTCTGCACTGCCGCTGGACCGGGGCCTTCTATTTACCTGCCTGGATGAATACGGTTTTCTCCTATCCATATGGAGAATGCTGCAGGAAGAAGTCGGCAGCAGAGAAATATTTTTGAACGGACGGCTTAATCCCATTTCATACGGGGACATCCACAGGCTGTTCCTTCAGGGCGCCGGTTTTACCGAAGCTGATTTCAGGTTCCCTCCATTCGGTTTTGACGCTCCGGGCATTGAAGTCGCAAGAGCCTGGAGGAGGATATTGTTCAGAGAGATCTTTCCTTCAGTTACCGGCAATCACGGGATCGGCTCCTATCCGTTCCATGACGCTTTTAATGATTACACCGGCTTTTTAGACCCGACAGGCTTTTTTGGAATTGCCGACAGCACAAAGCTCCAGAACGGCAACGACACCACGCCTCCCGGGGCTCCTCAGATGAGCCCTATGTTCAGGAATATCGCCGCAGCCTATGGAATAAGCGAAAGAGAATCCGTTTTTATTAAAGCCAAGCAGCTGCGCGAGGACTGGAGAAAAGGCGAAAATATGCCGGAGCAGTTCCAGCATTACATTGGAGATGAGGCATGGAACAGCTTCATGACGGGGCTGGACACCGAGATCGACATAGCAAGAGTGGTCACCGGCAGAATGCCGACCAATGTTATTACCATGGGGCTGAGGGACCTCATTTTTGGCAACGGCACGGAAGAGACAGATTCAAGGAGCGCCGATCTTCATATATTTTCCATAACCGGAGGGCACAAGGCACCGGCTTTCTACAACTGTCTCTGCAAACCAGCAAACGAGGCGAACCCGGCCTCCGCGCTGAATTTTTACGGAAGGGTCATAGTTTTTGTGGACAGACTTGCCGCCCATTACGCGCACAAATTTAACGAAGAATTCACTGCCACTTTCTGGAAATACAAGCCTGACGGCAATACCGAGGACATGATAAGAACGCAACTTACTGCTTCTTCGATATCGGACAGGTTCTGGGCTAACTACGAATCAAATCCTGACCATTGGAGATGGCCTGACTAGGGTTTTACCTTAGAAAAGATCGAAATGGTTTTTGCTATGCCGGAAGCGTTGAGGCCGCACCGCTCAAGTATAAAGTCTCTTTTACCTGCTTCTATGAACCTGTCAGGGAAACCTATCCTTTTAAGCGGTTTTATTACGCCGTGTTCTTCAAAAAGCTCCATAACAGCCGAGCCAAAACCGCCCATAAGACAGCCTTCTTCAACGGTCACGACCAGATCCGCTTTATGGGCTTCTTCCAATATCAGGCTTGAGTCCAGCGGTTTGACAAATCTT
This sequence comes from Candidatus Margulisiibacteriota bacterium, assembly GCA_041650635.1. Taxonomy (NCBI): domain Bacteria; kingdom Bacillati; phylum Candidatus Margulisiibacteriota; species Candidatus Margulisiibacteriota bacterium. Next base: position 39,682 of record JBAZKV010000005.1, read on the forward strand.
GCGTTTATCACAGAAACCGAATGATCACCGCCTTCCAATTGTTTTGCCGCCTCGATAGACGGCTGAACCATTGATCCTATCGCAACGATCAGGATCTTTTTGTCAATTGGACATTGGGAATTGGAAATTGGATATTTCGTCCTGTAAACGACCTCCCCTTTCCCCGTCTTTATCTCTGTCCCGTCTATGTTCTCTCGGTTATCCGCAGCCGCTCTCGGATATCTTATTGAAATAGGTCCATTATGCAAAACCGCAAAACGCAGCATTTTTTCCAGTTCGGCCCCGTCCATCGGCGCCATTACGCTCATATTGGGCAGGTGCCTGAGATAGGCCATGTCAAAGACACCGTTGTGGGTGGGGCCGTCATCCCCTACTATCCCTGCCCTGTCAAGGCAAAAGACAACTGGCAGGTCCTGCAGGCAGACATCATGAAAAAGCTGGTCATATGAGCGCTGCAAAAAAGTAGAATAGATCGCGCACACGGGCCGCAGTCCTCCCTTTGCCAGACCAGCGGCAAAGATCACGCTGTGCTCCTCTGCTATCCCGACATCAAAAAACCTGTCGGGGAACTCCCTGGAAAAATCTTCCAGTCCCGTGCCGTCCAGCATGGCGGCGGTAACAGCAACTATTTTCGAGTTCTCTTTCCCGAGGCACAGCATGGCATCTCCAAAAACCTGCGTATAGCTCCTGGACCCGGAAGATCTGGACACTTTTCCCGTGGCAATATCAAAGCCCGGAACGCCGTGAAAGGCCGTCGGGTCCTTCTCTGCAAAAGAATAACCTTTCCCTTTTTTGGTCAGGACATGGACCATTATCGGTTTTTTCAATTCTTTTGCAAAGGAAAGGGCGCTCATCAAAAGAGTAATGTTGTGGCCGTCTATGGGGCCAAGATAATTAAAGCCCAGTTCTTCCACTATCACTTCTGTCTTAAAGTCAACGATAAAGTGCTTCAGCCTTTCCTTGAGCCGGTTTGCCAGCTTGTAAAGGGGTATGCCGAATTTTGGGATCTTTTTTACCATGTCCTCAACGCGTTCTTTTGTCTTTGTGTAAAGCGGGTTCATCCTGGTCTTGGTAAAATACTCCGAGAGGGCCCCGACATTTTTGGAGATGGACATGTCATTGTCGTTCAGGACCACTACCAGGTTGCTGTTAAGGTTCATCGCATTATTGATGGCCTCAAGGCTAAGGCCGCCGGAAAGGGAGCCGTCGCCGATAACCGCAACGACCTTATGGGCCTCTTTTTTTAGGTCCCGAGCCTTGGCCAGCCCGATGGCAGAAGAGATCGCTGTTGAAGCATGCCCCGTAGTAAAGGGATCGTGAGGGCTTTCTTCACGGGAGGGGAAACCGCTTATCCCGGCGTAGCTGCGCAGAGAGCCGAAATCCTTAAGCCTGCCGGTAAGTATCTTATGAGCGTATGCCTGATGCCCCACATCCCAGACCACCTTGTCCTTTGGGGAATCAAAGACAGTGTGTATAGCAATGGCAAGTTCCACCGCCCCCAAAGACGAAGCAAGATGGCCTCCATTCTTTGAGACGGAATCAATTATGACGCTCCTTATCTCGCCGGCGGCCTTTTCAAGCTCGGGGCCGGTGAGTTTTTTGAGCGCGGAGGGAAGATCAAGTTCATCAATAAACAAATCTATAAACCCCCAGATACAGGCAGACAGCCACAAAAATGCCGAAAACAATGCCCACTGTAACTTCCAAGGGCGTGTGCCCCATGAATTCGTGCAGGTTTTCCCCGCTTATCCTGTCTGTCTTGTTCATGTCGTCAAGGATACGCTTGATCAGCATCGACTGTTTGCCGGTGGCTCTGCGCACCCCCACCGCGTCATAGATAACTATACATGCAAAAGCAAAAGCAATTGCCAGTGCAGGAGAACTCCATCCCGACCTCATGCCTACCGAAAAAACCAGGGCAGAGACCATGGCTGAATGGGCAGAAGGCATGCCACCCGCCTCAAAAAAATGCTTGATGTCAATTTTCCTGTCAATAAAATAGTAGTAGACTATCTTGAAGGCCTGTCCCAGGACCATAGCGGATACGGAGGATACAAGAGGAAAGTTTTTAAGCAGTTCTGCAACTATTTGCATACAGGCCTCCCCATGATGTCATTTTGTTCTTGTCCCTATATAACCTGCCAGCAGCCTTAACGGCTCAGCCTGAGCCCCAAAACCCTTAAGGCAGTCCATTGCGGCTGTTATGTGATCGGCAAGGGCTTTTTTGGAATCTTCCAGTCCTATGAGCGAGGGAAACGTGGCCTTTTTCCTTTTTAGGTCGCTTCCCTGCGGCTTGCCGATATGCTGGCTGCAGCCTTCGATATCAAGTATATCATCTTTGATCTGGAAGGCCATGCCGATATGCCGGCCGTATTCCGAAAGCACCGTGACATCTTTTTCCGGAGCCTCCGACAGAACAGCCCCGAGCCTGCACGAAGCGCTGATAAGGTCCCCCGTCTTTCTCGCATGAATGCAAAAGAGCTCTTCGAGCGATATCAGTTTTCCTTCGCTTAAAATATCCATGGTCTGTCCCAGTGCCATTCCCCGGTATCCAAGGGCTGCTGCAAGGTCTACAAGAGCCCTGTTCACAGCCGCAGGGGCCGCTTTGCTTTTTCCTAGAGTTTCAAAGGCTAGAGCCAAAAGAGAATCTCCGGCCAGTACGGCAACGGCTTCCCCAAACTTTTTGTGGCTGGTGGGAAGCCCCCTGCGAAGGTCGTCGTCATCCATGCATGGCAGGTCATCGTGAACAAGCGAAAAAGCGTGGGCCATCTCTACGGCGCAGGCTGCATCAAGAACGGGCATCGCTTCCATTTTTACGCTTTCTGCAGATGCCATCACAAGCACAGCTCTTAATCTTTTGCCGGGGGCAAGGGCCGAATACCGCATTGCCTGCGAAAGCAGACCGTCATCTTTTGGCAGGCGGGCTTTTAGCCCGGTATCGATCAGCTCCCTTTTTTCTTTCAGGTATTCTTTTAGGTCCATTTCAGTTCCTTACGGGGACCCCGCTCTGCGACAAAAAAGCTTTGATATCCGCTATCCTGAGCCTGCCGTAATGGAGAGTGGAAGCAAGCAAAGCTGCATCGGCGCCGCTTTTGGCAAAGGCTTCAAGGATATGCGAGCTGCTGCCCGCGCCTCCGGACGCTATAACCGGAATGCCAACAGAAGCTGATATTTTTGAAGTGACTTCAAGATCATATCCAATATTGGTGCCGTCCCTGTCCATGCTTGTCAAAAGTATCTCTCCCGCGCCAAGTTCTTCTACCTGCTTTGCCCACTCTACGGCGTCAAGGCCTGTCGGCGTGCGCCCGCCATGCGTATAGACCTCAAAAAAGGAGCCGTTATACTTTGAATCTATCGCCACAACAATGCACTGGCTCCCGAATTTTTCTGCTGCCTGTTTTATGAACCCCGGAGCTTTTACCGCCGCAGTGTTTATCGAGACCTTGTCGGCGCCTGAAGAAAGGATCTGACGGATAGTTTCAAGATCATAGATCCCGCCTCCGACGGTAAAAGGGATAAAGACCTGCTCGGCCACTTTGCTTACCACCTCGATCATGATAGAGCGCTTGTCGGAAGAAGCGGTGATGTCCAAAAAAACGAGCTCATCGGCGCCTTCTTGGTCGTAGAACTTTGCCAGTTCAACAGGATCTCCTGCATCAACAAGATCGACAAAGTTGACGCCTTTTACCACGCGGCCTTCTTTTACATCAAGACAGGGGATTATTCTTTTTGCCAGCATCCTCTTTTTCCTTTTCTCCCTTAACCCTGTATTTATGATACCAGTTAAGGACCTCTTTTGCTATTTGCGCCGTGACCGTGTTGCCGTGCCCGCCGTGTTCAACAAAGGCCGCAACAGCGATCCGGGGTTCTTTGTAGGGCGCGTAGCACACGAACCAGGCATGGGCGGCTCCGGCAGGGTTTTCTGCCGTGCCGGTCTTGCCTGCAGCCTCAAAGGAAGCTATCTCAGCAAACCTTCCGGTGCCTCTGGAAACCACTTCGCGCAAAGCGCGCCTTATATGGGAAAGGTTTTTGTCTGATACGGGAACGGAGCCGATGACTTTTGGCTTGTATGAGAACTCCTCCTGCCCTTCTCTGTCCCTTATGGAAAGGATCAGGTGCGGCTCAAACCGGTCTTTTCCATTGGCTATGGAAGCGTAAAGATTGGCGATCTGTATGGGGGTAACCCACAAAAACCCCTGCCCTATCCCGTAATTGATGGAATCTCCAAGGTACCAGGGCTCTTTTAAGACCCTTTTTTTCCACTGAGGATCGGGCACCAGTCCCGCGGCTTCGGCGGGAAGGTCTATTCCGGTTTTGTGTCCGAGGCCGTAGGAAGAAGCAAAATCCCTGAGGATCTCCGGGCCGATCTCCTTTCCCAGGCCATAGAAAACAACATTGCACGACTGAACTAGCCCCTCCAAAAGGCTGAGCCTTCCGTGTCCCGAGGTTTTCCAGCATTTTGCCGTTCTTGCCCCCAGCTTATAGAAGCCCGGACAGTTAAAGACCTCAGGTACGCTTGAAAAACCTTTTTCCAGCGCGGCTGACAGAGTAACGGATTTAAAGACCGAACCAGCGGGATAAGCCGCGATCCCTCTGTTAAGAAAGGGCTGGGCCCTTTTCTGGAGAGCGCTCCAGACTTTGGGATCTACCGGAAGAGAAAAGATATTGGGGTCGTAATTTGGATAGGAAGCCAGGGCCAGCACCTGTCCGTTGTTCGGGTCGATCACAATTACCGCTCCCGGTTTCTGCCCAAGGCTGGCCTCACAGGCTTTTTGAAGGTCCAGGTCTATGGTCAGCGTAAGATTTTTGCCGGGCTGGCTGTCGGAATAACCGCGTATGGAGGTCGGTTTGCCGTAGGACTCTATCGCCATGCGCTGTCCGCCGTTTATTCCTCTAAGGTACTGGTCGTATATCTTTTCAACCCCTGTTTTGCCGATAAGGTCGCCGCTGCGGATGTTAAGCGAGCCCGATCTTTCTATGTCCTGCGCCGTCACCTCTCCGATGTATCCGAGGACATGAGCGGCAAGAGACTTTCCGGGATAGACCCTGACCGGTTTTGTGTTGACTATGAGACCTGACAGCTGCAGTTTCTGCTCTTCTATCCTGGCGACGGTTTCTAGGGATAGGTCATCCTTGACCAGGATCGGGTCAAAGGGACGAGCCTTCTTTGCCTTGAGGACCTTAAGAAGGTGCTCCTTTGGAACTTTGAGCAGGCTCGAGGCCCTGTTAAGCAGGTGTTCCCTGTCCCTGATCTCGCTCTGGACAAGATAAGCCGAAAAAACGGCCCTGTTGCCCACGAGTACTTTTCCATATCTGTCGTAGATGATACCTCGCGGAGCTATCACGGGCATCGTATGCGCCGCGTTCAACTGGGCAAGCCTGAGGTATGCCTGGTTCTTGACCGACTGCAGATACCAGAGTCTTATAGCAAGGACAAGAAAAAGCAGCAGCAAAACAACCCTGAAGGCTTTTACATAAGGGCCCAATTTGGGGGAATTATCCATCCCGGAACACCTTCCTATAGGCTTCTATCAGGACCGGCACGAACAAAAGATTTATCACAGGAGATATAAAGAGGGATACCCGCAGAAAAGGGATATCATAACCTCCGAAGTATTTAAAGACCGCTGCATAGAACAGATGAAAGGACAGCATAGATATTAAAGAGATGCCGATCGATACGCCGAACTCATCCCTTATCACCGCGCCTTTGATCGACCCGGAAATGAGCCCCGCAAACCCCAGCCCCAAAAGGAACATGAAACCGGTGCCGTGTATAGTATCCTGCAGCGATCCCAGGAAAAGGCCAGCGGCAAGACCGGAAGACGCCCCCCCCATAAGGCCGCACACCACCGCGAACGAAAGCATTAGATCGGGATAAGCTCCAAAAAATGATATTCTCGAGAACACGGCTGACTGGGCGGTCACCAGGACCAGGGAAAAGGCTATGAAACGCAAATATCTGAGATTCATCTTAGGATAAAGACCCCGTCAAGTCTTGAAAGGTCCGCGGCTATCCTGACCAGTATATGCTGAAAAAGCGCAAAATCCTGTTTGTCGGCCTTTATCACAGTGCCAACAGGTATTCCTTTGGGGAAGATATCAGACACCCCCGAAGTAATGACTTTACCGTTAACTTCGACCGATGCGGTGCCGGTGACATATTTCAGTTCCAGAATATCCGAAAATGTCCCTGCAGCTACCCCCATGGCGCCTGACGGGGACAGATAAGAAGAAACGCTTGAGTCAGGATCTGATATAAGGGTCACCTTTGAGTAATGCCTGGATACTTCAGTTGTCTTTCCCACAAGGCCGTCAATTGAGATGACCGCGAGGTCTTTTTTAACGCCGTCGGCGCTGCCCTTGTCAACAATAACTGTGTTGAACCACTGGCTGCCGCTTCTTCCCGCCACCCTGGCCGCTATCATTGTCCTTTTATAAGGGTTCGCGGACCTGAACTGAAGCATCCTGCGGAAAGTTTCATTCTCCTTAAGCAGTTCGTCATAAGATAAGCTTTTTGAGGTAAGCCTGCTCAGGCGTTCTCTGAGAAGGTCGTTATGTTTTTGAGCGTTTCTCAATCCGGCTATATTCTTCATAGCCGCTCTCGGGGCGTCAAACAAAGCCCCTGCGGCAGCTATGGCGGGAGAAAAAATAGAAAGCCCTGCTTCCCTGACGAACTTTGCGGGGGGTGACTGCGACAGCCAGGGAGCATTAAGCAGAGCGCCTAAAGCCAGCAGCACCAACAGCAGAAGCACAAACGGCCTTCTGTTCATTGGTTGGCGCATATGATGGACCCGTTACTGCCAGTTTTTCTTGGTGGTTATCAGGACCTTTTTCAGGACATCTATTTCTTCAAGGACCTTTCCCGTTCCGTAAGCAACGCACGAAAGCGGATCATCCACCACATAAACAGACATGTCCGTTTCCTGGCTTAAATGCTTATCAAGGCCTCTCAAGAGCGAACCTCCGCCGGCCATTACTATTCCCCTGTCCATTACGTCCGCTGCCAGCTCAGGCGGGGTTTTTTCCAGCGTCATCCTTACGGCATCCACCACGGTAGAAACGGGTTCTGCAAGTGCATCCCTTATCTCGGCAGAAGTGAGCGTTATGGTCTTTGGAAGCCCCGAAACCAGGTCCCTTCCCCTGACCTCAACTGTCCTTTCTTCTCCCAGGGGATAAGCAGAACCAATGTCGATCTTGATCTGCTCCGCTGTCCTTTCCCCGATAAGCAGGTTATAGTTCTTTCTGCAATGAGCAACTATGGCCTCGTCCATCTCATCTCCGGCCACTCTGATAGACTTTGAAACTACTATGCCCCCCAGTGCAAGGACGGCCACTTCTGTGGTGCCTCCCCCGATGTCAACTATCATGCTGCCGACCGGCTCTGACACCGGTAGTCCCGCCCCAATTGCAGCGGCCATCGGCTCTTCTATCAGATAGGCCTCTCTTGCTCCAGCATGCATTGCGGCGTCGATCACGGCCCTGCGCTCGACTCCCGTTATCCCGGAAGGAACACCGACCACTATCCTCGGGCGGACAAAAGCGCTTCTGTTGTGGCTTTTAGTGATAAAATGCCTCAGCATCATTTCGGTGACCTCAAAATCCGCGATAACCCCGTCGCGCAAAGGCCTTACCGCGATTATATTGGCCGGGGTCCTGCCCAGCATTCCCTTTGCCTCGTTGCCGATGGCAAGCACTTTGCCTGTATCCTTGTTAATGGCCACCACAGATGGCTCGCACAGGATGATGCCTTCTCCTTTTGCAAATACCAGGGTAGTTGCGGTCCCAAGATCGATCCCTATATCCCTCGAAAAATGCCCGAACACATAATCATAGATTCCCATTTCTCTTCCTTTCTTATTCCTTGATGACCTTTGCCGAAAAACCTTTTGCGGTCAGCTCTGCCGCCACTTTTTCAGCTTTATCGCTTGTTTTAAAAGCCCCTGCCTGGACCCTCCACGATCCGGAAGCTATCTCACGGGCAAACACCTCAAACCCCGCCTCTTCCAAAGCCTTCATCTGCTCTATGGCCTGTTCCCTTGACGGAGCCATACCTGCTTCAACCTTGTAGTAAACTCCGCTTTCTGCAGCCGGTCTGGCCTCAACAGCGGCCGGGACCTCTTTTTTTACTTCCGGGACTATGACCTTTTTTCTTACCACCCGAGCAGGCCTGTCCTCTTTTGCCGGCCGCTCAAGATTTGGATATTTCAATCCCTCTTTTTCGGCAGGCAAAGGTTTTTTTTCGGGAAACGGCACTGCTACCGTGCGAGTGTTTTCCTCTTGGATCCCTTCAACCGGCTTACCCGGAAGAAGGAGCCTTTTCCCTATCATGAAACTTGCCCAGAAGCTTCCGACAACTAGCAGGACAAGTATTAAACCAAAAAATATGCCTTTTAAGGCTGAGGACCCCGAAGACCTTCTTTTTATATTGCGACCTATGCCTATTTCATCGTCCTCAAATTCTTCCAGGCCTCTATTCTGGTTTTCGTTCATGTTTGGATAATACCGACAGGTCAATTTTACAATATACCGGGGTCCGCGTCAACGAGGCGCGCATCCGAAGTGCTTAAGCGCCCATCCGGCCGTCACATGGGACCCGGCCACGCAAACGATCCCGTCATGACCAGCCAGCCCCAAGGCAAATTTTATACCTTCTTTTAGAGAACAAAAAGACCTGGAGGGGACTCCCCTCCTACAGGCTTCCTCCTCAATAAGTACCGGATCAAGCGAAAAAGGATGATCCAGCGCGCAGGCAAGTATAGTCTTTGCATAAGGAGACACAGCTCTGACCGCACCTATATGGTCCTTGTGTGAGAGCATCCCAAGGACAAAGACCGCTTTTTTATTCTTTGCAGCCTCTTTTGCAACAACCTCCAGACCCGCGGGATTATGCCCCGCGTCCACAAGGACACGGGGATTGCTTATAACCTGCTGGAACCTTGCCGGCCAAATGGTATTCTTAAAACCTTTAATAACGCACCGCTCTTTGATGTTCCAGCCTTTTTTTCTAAAGACCTCTATTGTTTCAAGCACCACTCCCGCGTTCTCTTTTTGAAAAGCGCCTTTAAGCCTGACAATTGCCCCCCGCTTGCCTTCAGCCTTGTTTGCGATAATAAGAGTGCTTTTTTTTAAGGCGCAAACCTTTCTTACCACCTTAAGCGCTTCCTTGTTAAGCGACCGGGGCACGACAACTTCTACCCCGCTTTTTATTATGCCGGCCTTTTCCTGAGCCACCGACCTTATAGTCCTGCCAAGAAGCTCGGTATGGTCAAGATCTATGTTAGTTATAGCGCAAACCTCGGGAATTATGACATTGGTGGAATCCAGCCTTCCTCCAAGGCCCGTTTCTATGACCGCGATATCGACTTTCTCGTCCGAAAAATATTTAAAGGCAATGGCCGTCAGCAGCTCAAATTCGGTGGGCTTTTCTTTTTTTAACGGATAAGAGCGCAATATAGATCTTATTCTTGAACAGTATCCGGCAAATTCCTTTTTTGTTATGCTTTTGTCGTTTATCCTGAATCTTTCGGTATAGTCTAGCAGATGCGGGGAAGTATACAGGCCAACCTTAAAGCCGCATTCCTTGAGGATAGAAGCTGTCATCGCGCAAGTCGATCCTTTCCCATTGGTGCCTGCTACATGTATGCAAACCAGGTCTTTCTGAGGTTCGCCAAGGACTTTTAGGAGACTTTTTATCCTGGCAAGGCCGGGTTTTATTCCGAATTTCCAGAAGGATTCAAGATAGCGGACGGATGCCGGATAGTTCATGTAGGCATTAAGAAGCCAAAAATAAAACGGATAAGCAGATTAAGCGCTCTGTAGCTTCCCGGCATCATCAAAAGGAACAAGACTATGAAGATGCCGTAAGGCTCGATGCTGTCAAGAAAAGCCGCTCCTTCCCTGGGAAGGAAAGCTCTTAACAGCCTTGACCCGTCAAGGGGAGGTATAGGAATAAGATTGAATACCGCGAACATGATATTGATCCAAACTGTATTAAAGTAGATGAACCTCAGCAGTTCATGATCAAAACTGAAATACCGGAAAAGCACGGAAAAGAACCAGGCGATAAGAAGATTGGCAGCAGGCCCTGCGAGCCCGACGATAGCGGTGTCCTTTTTTGGGTCCTCAAAAAAATAGGGATTGATGGGAACAGGCTTTGCCCAGCCAAAGCCGAAGATCACAAAAGAAGCGGCCCCGAGCAGGTCAAGGTGGGCAAAAGGATTAAAGGACAGCCTGCCGAAAGTGCGGGCTGTAGGGTCCTTAAGCATATCAGCAGCCTTGCCGTGCGCCATCTCATGCATGATCAGAGCGAACAAAAATATCGGGGACAGAAGCAGTCTGACAACAAAAGCATCCATTATTATGCCCTCGGGTGACTCTCTCTATAGACCTTTTTTAATCTTTCCCTGCTCACGCTCGTATAGATCTGGGTCGTTGTAATGTTAGCATGTCCCAGCATCTCCTGCACAGACCGGAGGTCGGCTCCTCCTTCTAGCAGATGCGTTGCAAAGCTGTGCCGGAGCGTGTGGGGGGAAGCGCTCTGTCTTACCCCGGTCTGCCTGACATGCTTTTTGATCAGCAGCCAGAGTCCCTGCCTGGTCAGCCTTTTGCCGCAGCGGTCCAAAAAAAGCGCTTCGCTTTTTCTCTTCTTTAGGAACCTGGGCCTGGAGATCTTTAGGTATTGCTTTAGTACCGTCAAGGCTCCGGCCCCTGCGGGAACTATCCTTTCTTTCCCGCCTTTGCCAAAACACCTGACAAAGCCCGAATCAAAATTGACAGAGTTAAGATCCAGGCCTACCAGTTCACTTGCCCTTAGGCCGCAGCCGTACAGCAGTTCTATCATCGCCCTGTCCCTTAAACTGTATTTGTCCTTTTTTTGGGAGAATTCGGCAAGAGCAGATGCGTCAGATACAGAAAGCGCTTTGGGCAGTTTTTTGGGTATTTTGGGCATGATCATATCCTGGCTGGGGTCAAGGTCAAGCAGCCCTTCGCCCACAAGAAAATGGCAGAAGGATTTTACCGCGGCGGTTTTCCTCATTATGGAAGATGCGGCATACCCTCTCCTGCTTAGGGACTGTACGAACTGACCGATGCCTTTGGGGGTCAATCCAAACCTTTTGAGGTCCGCAAGGTCCCTTTTGTAGGAGACCGCAGTATTTGGCGAATAGCCTTTTTCAATCTTAAGAAAGGCTAAAAAATCTTTTACGCGGCACTCAAAGTCTGCTAAGCTCATTTTTTTGAAGCGGCCGCAAGTATAATGGACAGCGCCAGTTCCGCTCCTTTTACCATATCCTCGATCTCTATATACTCTTTGGATGTGTGTATATTATGGAATCCTACCCCCATAATCACGCTCTGAAGGCCTCGCTCGTTAAACACATTGGCGTCGCTGCCTCCTCCGGTGGCTGACAGCCTGGGACTAAGGTCGATCATTTTGACGGCTTTCTCAGCAAGCTTTACCGCCTCAGAACTGCGTTTGACCTCAAACAGTTCGTACGAAGGCTCGACTTTGAGCCTCAAAGAGGCTTTATGTTTTTTACAGGTTGAGGTCAGGATGTCGGTTATTTTTCTCATCTGCCGTTTAAGCTTTGCCCTGCTGCGGCTCCTTGCCTCTCCCGTGATACGCACGGATTCTGCAACAATGTTCCTGGCGGCGCCTCCTGAGATGATGCCGATATTAGAAGTGGTTTCGCTGTCTATCCTGCCTAGCTTCATTTTTGAAATGGCCTCTGCAGCCACCTTGATGGCATTGATGCCGTCCTCAGGATGCGTTCCCGCATGCGCGGCCTTACCCGTGATCCTGGCCTCAAAGGAGACCTGCGAGGGCGCCCTGTTTATTATCTGGTCCACCTGCCCCCCGTCAAAAACAAAGCCGCAGTCCGCGCGCAAAAAAGAAGGATCGCAGCATTTTGCCCCGCAGATGCCGATCTCCTCCGCCACCGTGAACAGGAGGCATATATCACCGTGCGGGATGGCCTTCTTTTTCACTATCGACACCGCTTCCAGTATCGCGGCGACCGAAGCCTTGCAGTCCGCTCCAAGTATGGTGGAGCCGTCGCTGCGGATGATCCCGTTCCTTACCACAGGCTTAACAGAACCTTCGTGCGTGACCGTGTCAATATGCGCGTTCAGGAGTATCTTCGGGGCTCCCTTGACATTTCCCTTGAGGAAAGCAAAGATGTTGCCGCAATCGCCTCCCATCCTTATGCCTGCCCGGTCGCTTCTGCATTTGATCCCCATTGAAGTCATCTGCTTTCTCACATACTCTCCGGCCTGCTTTTCGGACTTTGAAACGCTTTTTATCCTGGCAAGGTCCAAAAACCTTTTGACAAGCCGTCTTTTGTCGATCAGCCTAGAAATGCTCGAAGCTTCGTATTTCAAGTTCCTTCTCTTTTCCGCCGGCACAGGACAGAACAACCCTGCCCTTGTTATTGGTCATCCTGCCGATAACCGATGCTTTTGACAGCTTAGCCAGTTCTTTTATTATCGCACCTGCCCTGCGCTTTGGGCAAGTAAAGACAAGTTCATAATCTTCACCTCCATGAAGAGCTTCTTTAAGGGAGGCTTTCTTTGCCCTGGGGATCAAACCCTCGAACAGCAGAGCGCCCTTTCCAGAGGCCTTGCACAACTCCGCCAGCGAGCGGGAAAGCCCGTCGCTTGAATCTATCATGGAGGTCGCTCCGCCGTTCGCGATAATGCGTCCTTCCCTGACCCTTGGCTCAGGACGGAGATGTTTAATGTTCCTGCCGGGAAGAGCCCCTCCCAGTGAGCCTGTTGCCAGTATCAAGTCCCCCTCTTTTGCGCCTTTCCTAAGGACCATCCGCTTTCTAAGGACCTCGCCCAGCAGGGTAATGCTGACATAAAGCCTGTTCGGCGATGATACGGTATCTCCTCCGACAATGCTGACCCCGTATTTGCCCCCCAGAGCTTTCATTCCTTTATAGAACCTGATGACATTCTTGACTTTTGTTCTCTTAGGCAGACCTATAGATACAAGGGCCCATTTGGGATCAGCCCCCATAGCGGCGATGTCGGACAGATTTACCGCGAGCGACTTCCAGCCCAGATCAAAATAAGAATAGTAGGAAAGATCAAAGTGGACCTTTTCCACAAGCGTATCTGCAGCGGCCACAAGAAGTTTGCCTTCTGACAGCTTAAGGACGGCGGCATCATCGCCTATTCCGGCAAGAACTCCTTCCCTGCATTGTTTTCCATGAATTTGACCCCTAATCGCTGCTATAAGTCCAAATTCACCGAGTTTTAATAGTTCCATTGACAAAAGAATTATATCCGAAATCTATTCTAAAATCTATCGATGATTTTATAGAACTTCTCAAGATCATATAGGGATTGAAAGAGTGAAATATGAGAGTCAAATGGGACCCTGGCTGGAATAAGTTCGGGATAGACAAAGCGTTGGGCGGAAAGTTCGCCGGAAAAGTTGACCTGCATATCCATTCGAGTTTTTCCGGGGATGCCAGCAGATATGCAACGCCTGCAATGATCTGCCGTACCGCAGGATATTACGGGTTTTCCGCCATATCGATCACAGACCACTCTTCTGTATCATGTATTCCCAGACTCTTACAAGAAGCCAAAAGGCACTCTGTTGCTGTTATAACAGGCATAGAGCTCACCTGTACAGCAAATCCCATCGGCAGGATAGATATTCTGGGCTATGGTTTAGACCATGAAGACCCTTACTTAAGAGAAATGCTGCTGACAACAAGAGAAGACCTGCTGAACAGGACCTGCCATTTGGCTCAACGCATCAACAAAACACTTCGAGAGACAGCGGTAACTCCAGATGACCTTGCTAAAATAGAGGCTTTATCAGAAAATGGAGTTTGCGCCGGGCAAGAAGGCGTCCTGGCCAAGCTTCTCCACTCCAGAGGGTACTTCCCATGCAGCGACGCTGACAGACCTTACACAAGAGCGCTTGAATTCACGGAGCTTATTGGATCAGAGATGCCGATCAGACTAGCACCCGCTGAAGTATCAATTAACATACTAAAAAGTGCCGGAGGCCTTGTATTCTGGGCACACCCCTACAGAAGCTCAGAAAAAGCCGGGATCGGAAAGGATGGCAGCATAAAACAGGCTATTCAACAAGTATTGAGCAATAGCGCATATGAATTTGACGGGATAGAAGCCGTTCATAAAAACCACAGTCCGGAAGTGGCCGCTTATCTCTTTAAGCTGGCAACTGATCTTGGCCTGTTGTTTAGCGGAGGCTCAGATACTCACTGGAACAATCTAAAGAATGTGCTCGGATTGCTACCGGAAACAGCATTGTCTTTTCAACCCTGGATGGATGAACTGGTAAGGAGGTAATATCATGCCAAATTTTAATGTTTTAAGCGATGTGATGCGGAACCCGAGGAGAATGCTTAATCACTCTGGTTTACTAAGGACAAAAATCGAGATCGGGAAACGCCTGGACATTTTTACCATGCCGGGAACTGTCCCCTCCGCTTCCACAATGAAAAACCTGGACAGGCTGCATCTATTAAAAATCGGACAGGCAGAAGCGCTTGATACTTTGTCTTTTTTGGCAAGCAGAGCATCCCCTGCCTTGTCCCAGAAAGAGGCTATCTCTCTAATGGTCACAGCCTATTCCTGCGGGCTCGTTGAGCTTCACTTAACCGACAGGTGTAACTGTAGATGTCCCGGCTGTTATTACGGCAATTTCAAATCTGATGTATTCCCCTTCGACGGTCTTGACCATGTCGGGGAAATGCAGCCAAAAGCTATCACTCTAGTTGGAGGAGGAGAACCTACAGTATACAGATCAGATGAAAAAACGCTGGCCGATGCCATGACCAGATTAAGCGGTTTGTCGCCGGGAGTCCAGTTTGGCTTGATCACAAATGGAGTCGCGCTTCCCCCACAAGAAGAGCAGGTTCTGGGCCAGCTCACATGGACTCGTCTATCAATTGATGCATCCACCCAAGGAACATACGAAAGGATCAAAGGAGCAGGAAGGCATTCGCTTGACGCCACACTCAATAACCTCCGTTCATATTTGGACAGCCCCATCCCTTATGTTGGAGCGGGCTTTCTTTTTTCTTCACTGAACATTTCGGAAGCAGTGGATTTTTTGAAACTTATTTACGGGATCGTTATCGAGAAACCTGGGCGAATAGATAAGACAAACGTGCAATACAGGGCTATGCGTCCTTCCACACAGGATTTTGAGGCCATCAGCGCTGGAACAGCTTTTTTTGAGTACGCAATAACAGAGGACCAATTGGCGGCCGCTAAGGAACAATACAGTGAACTGATGTCCAATTCATCTCCTTCTTTCAGGGAGTTTGCCGAAACGAACTCAAATTTTGGCTCAGTCCTGAAAGGAAATACAACATATACCGGCGCAGATTTTGATTTTTGCGCATTCCCTCTTTTGTACAGATTGGTCCGCCCCTCCGGATTAATATATCCCTGCTTTGTCAGCATAGACCTCGACAGACAGGAAAATATAATGGGCAATATCCTTACAGATGACGATTATCGAATTACGGTCGGGTTGCTTTCTTATCTATATGCAAGCAAAATAATCAGCTATTGTTCCAAGGACGGCTGCCGGCTTTCGAGAAACTGCCACATTGCGGATGACGCAGTTAGAACAGGGAACTTCGAAAGGCCTGAAGGCCCGGCAAGAGAAAGCTACTTTTTTTGATGATAAAACCTGCTTACGAACAAGCAAAACTGGAGATAAGGGACCGTATCTATCCCCCGGGACGGGCAGGGCTCGAAAAAGCCCGCCGATATTCGCTGCTTGACCAAAAAGCGTTGCTGGCTATTAGGCCTTTGCATCTACGGCCTGACACGCTGATCCTTATTAGCGGCAGCACTTTTAGAGAGGAAGCCTCCTTCCGCTCCGACATAGATATGGCCGTCGCATCGGTTCGTATCGCCGACCCCGGGGTCCAGCCTTACATAACCGAAATTGAAGAGGTCACGGGCAGAACTGTGCAATGCAGCTCAGGAACTATCGAGGAGATCAGACATAATTTTCTTAATAACGCGTGGGAAAGACTGATCCTTATAGATTCTGCCCCCCTGGGTATTTCCGGAACAACTGTCGGTTCACTCGGGCTGTCCCGGCTTCCGGAAGCAGGAATTAAGCAATATGAGAGCGCCTTGTTCTTTGTCCTAAGAAACCTAGTTTTTGAAAGGCCGCTGCCAGGACCTCGCGAAAAGATCGACATGAAACACGGGCCAGGCGCTCTAAAGTATTTCTCGCTTTTTAGAACCGCCATGAGATTGCTGTCCATCTGCCCGGAACCGGAGCTGTCAGATCATTTTAGTGAATATCTCGATGTCTTACTTGGCATAAAAGACGATGCGCACTTTTTTTACGGGGAAGAGACCAATCTGATCGGACATGATCTTAAGGCAAGTCCTGCAAGCGCTGCATATATCCAAAGGTACGGAGGCTTAAGAGAAACAACCGAGCATTTCTTCAAAAGGACGGTGGAGCTGTTCCATTCAAAATTGTCGGCAATGCTGGTGTCCGCAGCAAAAGGAATACCGGAACTTACAGGGCATGACCCAATAATGCTTCTTGAAGACGCGTCCGGTCCGGGGGACAGAAGCCCTCAGGAAGGGGATCCTGAATTTGTGCTTAGTTTTTACTCTGCCCTGTCAGCGGACAAAGACGCTCTTGGCCGTGTTTTTAACATTGCAAGTCCCGCCTATTGGACAACTTTTTTCTTTCTCGGCGAGAATCCAAACACCCCAAAAATAGTTCTTGACAGCCTTGTTAAGATGGGCGGGTATCTTAACCGCGATATCCGGCTTAGGGCAGTTAGAAACCCGGGAGCGGACAACTCGATCTGGGAACAATTGGTCAATGACCCGCATCCTCCGGTCGCTAGAGTATGCAGGGACAGATTACAGCAATAATTTGCTTCACCATATAACCCTATATTTCAATAAAATAGTAGTTCTCCCGTGAAATCACAGGCCTTCTTTGCCGATAAATCGTTGTACGGCGTTCGCTGCCGGGAAAGAGATTAGAACACACATGACAAGAGTACTTTTTGTTTGCGCCGAAAGCCCCCTGTACAAGACCGGGGGAATGGGCATTGCCGCTGGGGAACTTGCTTTTTCACTAAAGAACAGGGGCCATGATGTAAGGTTTTGCACGCCATATTACAGCAAGATAGCCCAGAAGTCTGCTCTTAACATAGAACGCAATGCTAGGTTCTCTGTTGATGCGCCGATATTCGGCATCAATAGATGGGCAGATGTTATAGAACATACCGATACTTCGGGCCTTGACTTCTACTTTATAGACTACAACAGTTACTTCGGCAGGCCGGGGGTGTACGGCGACGGGCATCAGGACTATTTTAACAACATGGAAAGGTTCGGCTTCTTTTGCAAAGCCGCTCTGGAGATCCCCAGGAAAGTGGACTGGCATCCGGACATCATCCACTGTCACGACTGGTCTTCTGCTCTGCTTCCCGTTATGCTAAAAACCGCTTTTTCGCATTATCCCGATTACGGCTCGATAAAAACGGTCTTGACCATGCACAACGCCAGCATGCACGGCCCTGAGGAAGACCCCGAGATCCTCCGGACCCTTGGACTGCCCGAATGGCTGTTCGACCAAAGCAGGCCCGGTGAAGGACTGGAATATTTTCAGCGTGTTAATGCTCTTGTCGGAGGACTGCGTTTTGCGGACGGAGTAAGCACCGTAAGCCCCAATTATGCAAGCGAAATAGTTTCTGATTATCCTGACCCCAACCTTCCGAACAGGGAAGCGTTCCAAATGTTCCTTATGGCTATTTCCCGAACAAAGCCTTTTGCCGGCATCCTTAACGGCCATGATTACGAGAACAAATCGCTTTTGACCAATCCGCATCTGTCTTCTTATGTAGAATCCGACGGAGACCCTTCGGACTTAACGGTCCACTTACGAAGCAAGCATTTAGCAAAGGAAATAGCTCTTAAGGAGTTCGGGCTCGACAGAGATCCCGGCAGGCCGCTGATAGGGGTCATAGGCAGGATAGACCCGTCCCAAAAAGGTTTTGACCTGGTTGCGGATGCACTTTCGGAACTGGCGGGCAACGGGATGAGTTTTGTGCTTACCGGCACAGGGGACAAAGCTCTCGAGCAAAAGTTTTCTCGTCTGCAGGGATCATTTCCAAAGTCCTTTCATTTTGTGAACCGGTTCGACTACAGGGCAACCAGCTTAATATTGGGAGGATCTGACTTCATATATGTTCCTTCAAGATGGGAGCCCTGCGGGCTTGTCCAGATGGAAGCCCTTGCCCATCTTGCCATACCGATAGTTCGCCAGACGGGCGGGCTGGCAGATACCATCATCGACATAGACACAGACGACCAAAGAGGTAATGGCTTTACATTTGCTGACTACAGCCCGCAGGCCCTGATCGATGCAACTATGAGAGCCGTAGCAGCTTACAGAGATCCCGAGCGCAGGACAGAACTGCTTCAAAGGGCGCTAAACACACGGTTTTTGTGGGACGATTCCGCAAGGCAGTACGAGGATTTATATCAGGAAGTGCTGAGATAATGACCCTCACCGCATTTGATTCCCTATATCCTATAGCTGTGCCCCTCTCCCAGAGGGAGAGGAATCCTGGCTTAGCAGCTCGATCTTTTTTTGAAGTCTATTGTGAAATATTTTTCTGTATCTGCTGACTTCATTATTTCGCATTCGAACAACACGATAACCTTTGGACCTTAAGATAGACTGTCTTTCGAGATCATATTCTTTTCTATTGTCATGAAATGAACCATCCAGCTCAAGAATCAGTTTTATTTCTTTGCATAAGAAGTCCGGGATAAAACCTTCTGCAACATGCTGCCTTCGAAATTTTAAGCCGTTAAATCTTCTGTTTTTTAGATGGGACCATGCTATTCTTTCCGCAATCGTCTCGGCTTTCCTTAAATATCTTGCGAATTTCTTTTTGATTTCCTTCATCGGTTATAATACCCTTCGCCTCACTTGGATCGGTAGTATATACAATTTATCTCCTTTCCCATAGGGAGAGGGACTTAGGCCCATCCGCCAGAACCCCTCTCCTTTTAGGAGAGGCAATGTTAAAAAAGATAATCAATAGAACAAAAGCGGTGAGGTCCAAACGCTAACCCCTGACTGCCCTGTCCATCACATCCATAGCGCAGTATTTTCCGCACATGGTACAAACCTTCTTCCTGTTATGGGGGGAGCGTGAAGTATACATCTCTTTGAACTTCTTTGGATCGATAGAAAGCGCCATTTGCTTTTTCCAGTCCAATTTCTTCCTTGCCTTTGACATTTCCATGTCCCGGTCAGCGGTCCCCGGCACCCTTTTAGCAATGTCACCAATATGCGCCGCTATTCTTGATACTATGATACCTTCTCTTACATCCTCGACGGTAGGCAGCCCCAGATGTTCGGCAGGTGTAACATAGCATAAAAAATCAGCGCCGGCTGCGGCAGCAAGGGCCCCTCCGATAGCCGAAGTAATGTGGTCATAGCCTGCGGCAATATCAGTGGGAAGAGGCCCCAGCACATAAAAGGGCGCCCCTCCGCAGATCTTTTTCTCCATTTCCATCTGCTCAACTATTTGGTTTATGGGAACATGCCCGGGCCCCTCTATGATCACCTGCACGCCTTTTTGCCTGGCCCTTTCCGCAAGGCGCCCCAGGACTCTCAACTCTCCCATCTGCGCCGCATCTCCGGCATCATGCAGCGAACCCGGGCGGAGTCCGTCACCCAGGCTTAAAACCACCTTATACTTCTTTAATATGGAAAGCAAACGGTCATACTGTTCAAAAAGAGGGTTCTCTTTTTTATGATACTGCATCCAGGCAAACAAGAACGCCCCTCCCCTGCTAACAATGCCGGTAACTCTTTTTTTCTTTTTTACTATCTCCGCGATCTTTCTGTTGACCCCGCAATGTACAGTGACAAAGTCGACGCCGTCAGAGGCATGTTTTTCTACCGCCTCAAATATGTGCTCAGCCGTAAGGTCTTTGACCGAGCCGGCCTCCACCATTGCCTGATAGATAGGGACCGTTCCGACTATAAGAGGGGAATTTTTGATTATCGAAGATCTTATCCTGTCCAGATCTCCGGCGGTGCTGAGGTCCATAACGGCATCCGCTTTTGCCTCAACGCAGACATCCAGTTTTTTGAGCTCTTTGTCAAGCGAATTAAAACCCTGTGAGGTGCCTATATTGGCATTAACCTTTGTACTCTGCCCCCTGCCGATCTTTACGGGTTTGCAGCCTTTGTGCCGGGGATTAAGGCACACCACCACGCCTGCGTCTTTTTTCATTTGTGCTTGCGCGCCTGCCTGATGGCCATGGCAACCGCCCGCTCCGGGGTCTTCACATATAAGATAGGAGCTTTCCTGTGGCCTTTTTTTTCGAACAGCCAGGTGTTAAGTCCAATGACCGGGATCTCATATCCCAGGGCAAAGCCTATTTCGCAAAGGGTGCCGTAGCTTCCTCCTATTGCAATGACCGCGTGGCCGCATTTTACCACGTACTTGTTCCTTGCGTATCCTACCCCGGTCGGGATAGGTATATCGACATATTTATTGGCATGAGACCTTTTGCTTCCTGGAAGTATCCCTATGGTAAGGCCTCCGCCCCTTTTTGCGCCTTTGCAGACGGCCTCCATCACCCCGGTGGTCCCGCCGCAAAAGACGACGGCCCCGTGCTTGGCAAGAAGCTCCCCCACTTTTTCGGCAGCCTCATAATTCTTTTTTGAAGCCTGGCTCTCGCCGATGACGGAAATAAAGAGTTTTTTGATGCTTTTGCGGGTATGTTTTGCCGTTTCTTTCATAGAGAACTAATTCTACTATGAAAGGTGCTTATTTTCAAATTGGGGAACATATCCCATTCTAACAGTTTTCAAATCGGGAAGGAATTCTATCTGAAAAGGCTTCTTACCGCAGCCCCTGCTGCTCGTTGTAGCAAATTTGGCTTGGGGTTGTACAAAGACGCTTCGGCCAATCCGGAAAAACCTGCACTAGTTGATAGGCGGTTCAAAGCATTCAGGTTCTTGAGCAGCAGAGTCAGATTTAAAGGCACGGACATGCCTTCCCTTTTCAATAAGACCAGCAATTCGGACACTCCCTCAAAGGAAAGGAGCGTTTTTAGTTTTTCAGGAGTCGAGAAGACCCCATTAATTAATCCTTCCAATTCCGTGATCTTTCCGGATAAAGCCGCGTTTTCTTGCAGAGAGACCAGATAGTTCAGCAATATCCTGATCTTGGAATGTGCTATAATCTCAAGATTAGAAGAAACCGGCAAGGAAGTGAACCTTTTTACAAAGTCCCTGTCGTTTCCGTCAAGTTCGAGGTACAAGTTTCTGTCAAGCACTGCCACATTGCCATCCGGCATGACCCTGAAATTGCCCTCGTGTGCATCGGAATGGACCAGTCCCAGTACATCTGTTATCTGTGCCAGGTAATTCCTGACTATCAAGCTCACTATCTGCTTTCGGTCCTCTTCAGACACGACTCCTGCCGCAAAGTCGGTCACTTGTCCTATCTTTAATTCGGTCAGGTTGGTTCCCGGAACATATTCTTCCGCTTTAAGGTATTTTGTGCTCGGCTCTAGGCTTTCGGGTATGTAAATGGAACAAGAAAACCCATCTGGCCTGAATCCATTGAAACGGCCCCTGAATTTTATGTCATTTTCACCGAACTTTTCATCGTCGATATCTTTAAGCAGCCACTCGGTAAGGTCCGGCAGAAGAGAATATTTGATCATTCTATAGGTCATATTGCCGGGACAGCTTTCTATCAAAATTTCCAGTGCCCGATCAAACCATTGTGTCATTTCCAGTACTTTGTACCTTGCCTGCGGATAAAGGACCTTCAGAACATATTCATCCCCGTCCCCCTTTTTTACCGAGTAAACGCTGACAAGAGAACCTCCCCCTATCAGGTCTCCTATCTCATCATTAGGGCCAATAAGTTCCGGGGCTTCCCTTTTTATGGTCTCCCACGCCGTCAGCTTTGACTGCCCCTGGACCCTGTCATAGACTTTTGAGAATTCTTCCTTCATTTCTGATGGAATATCAGCATACTGTCCCAACAGCTGCAAAAAGCGGCAGCCTAGCGACCCGAACTGTTCCGCCAACTCTCTTATTGCCGCTATTTCTGTCATTATAGGGGGAGCGCCCGGAACCATTCTAAATTCCGCAGGAAGAGACTCATATGCCTGTTGTTCGCCAAACAACCCATGGATCCGATCATCTCTATTTAGAGAAGCAAATCCCGAAAAAGCATATCCAGAGATCTTTCTCACCAATGCTTCCCGATATGTGCCATAATCGCCGGCATAGCCATCGAACCTAATAAGTTTATCTAAAATTCGGTCATTTGAACCTCTGAAAAGCACATTAACACGCTCGGAGATCAGTCCATTTTGTGTGACACTGCTAACTGACGGTCTTATGAACATGTTTCTGGCCAATACAGGAGCAAAGAAAAAATACTGGTCTTCTAATGAACCGGAAGCAAGTACGGCACGGGTGATCCTTCCTATCTCCGGAAGATGATCTTGTTCCACATCCACATGCACGGACATGAAGAGTTCAAAAATCTGCTGCATTTCTTCGGACCTGATCAAAAGCCCGTTGCTCCTGTTGGTAAGAAGCTCCCTCACTATGATGTGGCGGGCCGCAAGGCTGCTCTCATACAATCGTTCCACCGTCTCATCTATTGTAAAAAAGTGTGCGGGATCCCTTCGCCCGTAAACCGGAACTCCCTGTTTAGCCAAACCAACATCCAATTGATTTCTGAAAAGATTGTCCGTAGATCTTTCCTCCATCCATTGGGATAGCGCGTTAGGGGTGTCAAAATAGTCAATAACATAAGGGTCGCATATTTCTTTTAGAGGCCCACTAGTTACCATTCTCTCAAACCATTCGTCTGCTGCCAATTTGTACAAAAGAGCATCGCTTCTTCTGGATTCCAGAGCGGCAATCATGAGCTTTGTGGGATTATCAAAAGCAAATTTAAAGAATCCTTCCAAAGCAATGCTTAAACCCGTTAAGTGGGCGGCTGTATCAGACCTGTATTGTGCTGTGGCAAGATTCTTTATTAATTCTAACTGTCCCGGGGTCCTGGCCATATTTTCTACCAGATGGCGCGAAGATGCGGGGAGATATCCAAACCCTGCCCCTATCCTGCCATATCGATTACCAGAGTATAGCCCCACCCTCCCAGTATGATTCATTGGGGTTCCATTCCCGAAGCGTCTCTGCCAAACAGCAGATCGCAGGCATCTTCGAATCCGCCACCGGATATCATTTGAAAAACTGCATGATCAGCAACACAGGCCCTGTTCTGCGCGTCCATGAACAGGCGGCTCAGGGTCAGCATCCTTTCGGGACAACCTTCAGCCTTTGGCAAAAGCCTCTTTATCAGGTTCTGAATGTTAAAAGCAAGACGGGAATAAAAATCCGGCTCGACCAATTCGTTCTCAATGGCATAGAGAGCAGCTCTTCTGGCATCAAAAGGTATCAGGGACAGCACTCTGCCCAGTTTAGCAAAGCAGGCATCAAAACCTTCTGCATCAATAGCCCGTAAGGCATCATCTATTATGCAAAAATGAAGCAGCGGGACAGAAATACTATGATCGCCTTGACCATACAATTGTTCGGGGGTAATATCGGGTCTCAAAGAATAGATAAGTTCCGTTAACCGGGCAGCATGTTGCATAAAATCATCATCCAGCGGGCATTGGCGGACGCAAGCTGTCACAAAGACATCTCTTACTAACATCATTAGCCTTACGCATTTATCATGCAGAGGCACATACTTGGAAATGACACCGGCAAGCCCTTCGAGAAAATCCATGCTTATTATCCTGGACAATTCTTCATTATCCAAAAAGAAAACGCAAACCCAATCAACTATGTTAAACGCCGCATCCTCGGAGACATCGGACAACAATGTTTTGAGATCCCTGACCAGGTTTTCCGGGCTGAACTGCTCCAGATAAGGAGCAAGCCAGCTGTCTTTATCCTTATCGGACGATCTATTTATGATGCATGAGGATAGAGTGCGGCATGGATCTGTCCCGTTCGCATTAAAAGGCCCCAGTTCTTCTTGCAGCAAGGCCATCCTTTCTGGGTCGCTGCCTTCAAAAGCGAAAGCTGTCAAAAGCCGGAGACCCTGTGCTTGGCTCATGCCAAAAAAATCGGATGTATCTTTTAAAGATGCGTATCTAAGCATGTTAGATCTGGTCAGCTTTACCATCAGTGCTTCGTCCAAGGCTTCACCGTTAATCGCGTGATACAACCCGTTCAAGACTTTAAACAATTCCATTGATGCCCTAAAATATCTTTCCGGAACGAATTCGCCGGTTCCTTGATCATAAAACAGTTCCGCCTGCCCGGCACAGTAGTTCATGAACCATACGGCCTTTTGCTCGGCTGTGTCCGAATATGAAAGATAAGGTACTCCTGCCTGCCTGAAACGCTCCGGGTCAAGCAGCCTGGCAAATCCTTCTATGCCTTCGTCCAATAAAAACTCGGTGGCAGCCTGCCCAACATATGTACCGTTGCTTAAGCGGTAGTCTAGCGATTGGATACCGTGGCTCATAAGCGAGAAAAAAGGTATGTCAGACCCAAAATACAGGACAGCTATAAGAAAAGCGCTCATTTCGCTGTTATCGGCGTCCCCCGTTCTTGAACTCATTTCTCTAAACAGTTTATCAACGATTAGATTTGCACTCCCCAAATGTCTTCTGTACAAAGCAGGACTTTTCTCCAGTCTAATTTTGTACGGACTCAAACCTAAATCAAAAGTTGTCGTCTTTTCTCGATTTGGCTCAACAGCCTTGCATCTTTTAATTTCCCTGTCGAGATCTTCGTATAGTTCCAAGAGGACTTGGTTTATCCTTGTCCAGTCTTCATCAGAACCATTTACAGCATTTGAACAGAGTTTATCAAGGTCGGTGGCAACGGGGCTTAAAGCGCTGTCAAGGATATTTTGGCGAATCCTTTTGTAGGGATTGTTATCGCCCAGGTTTGACAGGTAATCCGTTACCAACAGCGACCAGCCCGGATCTATCGGGGTATGCAGGCCTTCTATCCCTTTGAGGTCCAGGAACAATCTGAGAGAAAGGATATTGAGCCTGCGATCAGCAAGATCGCCATGAGTAGTATCCCAGCCGGATGTACGACCAGCAGGGATCATATTCTGAAGGTTTTCTAAAAATGTGGCACCCGCCAGCGGATGATAGCCTGACCTGGAAAGCCAAGAGGCAGTAGCCCCAAGGTCAGCTTCATATTCATGAATTCTTTTTCTTCCCGTGGCTTGCGAAATAGACCACTTACCATCAATAATATCCCTGCAAAAGATCTGGCCGTGCCTATTTGAGATATGGGTCAGCTCATGGGCAAAAACAAACGCAAGTTCATCCTCTGTTCTAACTGCATTAAACAGCCCTACCGTCGCCACCACGCTTGCATCAGGAAGAGCAAAACAGTTTATCTCTCTCCCATGCTCAAGAACAAACAACCTTGGAGTAATGCCCGGGTTTGCTATGGACAACCTGTTAAGCACAGTTTCCGGATAAGGGATAAGAGGATGGTTTCTGTCAAGAAATCCATGCTCAGCTCCCAAACGGCAACGCATCATCCTTGAAATCAGTCCGGGGTTAACGGACGAACCTTTAACATTATCACCCATTTAAATACTTAACCCCCTCTAAATAATTATCGGGAATTATGAGGGGAGATATCATCCTTTTCACATTAATGCCTAAGGAAAACTTTCAAGGTAAACACCCCCGTGATTCATCCTAAACGAACCCCGAAAAATATTTCTTCATTAACGTCTCCAAATATAATTCGCAGCCGGCAGGGAAAACGATGCATCGAAAAAACTCTATGCATTTCCGGCGGCAGAAAAGCGGCTGCTTTTTGCGCGCAAGAATATGTCCCCAACCAACGATAAGCCAATAGATGAGCGATTTAATTGTAAATAACGGGTACTGGCAAAAGATATCCTCGGATAAAAAAATAGATGGCGGGGAAATACGGGAATTTAACCCCAAAAACACAGGCCTTACCGAAAGGGACTGCAAAAAGGTCCGCGCCTACCTCTGGGAAGCGCTTGCCAATTCAAAAACACCCTGCATAAGTTCCGACATGATAAGCACAAACAACATAGAGGTAGAGGCGAACGCAGCAGATGAAGGAATTTTGGGACGTATTGGAAAAATAGCTAATATGCTAAAGTACCCTTCTTCTGTGTCAAAAGCCGGCAGGAACGATCTCTTCGAGCTCATAGAGGGATCAAGAAAAGAACTTCTGCAAAAACTGGGGATAAGCATAGAGACCGTGCCGAATGACAGATACCAGGAGATCAGGAGCAACATGATCCTTGACGAAAAAACCCACCGGATAGAAATAGGTTGCTATCCGGAGCTGAACTGTACAAGCGAAAATGTTGTCTCGGAACTCCCGATCCCAAAGCACAGCAACACAATAAAAGAAAACCAGTTTTCGGGGCTTGTATACGGAGGCGGCAGAGGAGCCTACATCGATAACGGAAGACTGGCTATACAGGGAAAAATGGAAATGGAGGTTCTGGCGCTGTTCAAGGAATACTACTCGGACTCCGACAACAAAGACGCCGCCTATCGCTTTTTTGACGATCTTTTCTCAAGATCGCAGAAGACCGGATACATTTTTCGGGGCAGATTAAGGAAGCCATTGAGAGACCTGCTTCTGGAGCGATGCGCAACGGAGAAGGAAAAGGCGGCGGTGCGAGATCTGTATGAAAGGTCCAATGACCCGACCTTAGTGACGCAAAAAGACATAGATCGTTTTGAAACTGAGCCTTCTTACAAAAGAGAACTGTTTAAGACTTATGTGAGCGGATTCGAGGTTAGCAGCAGCGTTTTCACGGAAACCATAACGGACCTCACACAGAAGAAGCTTGGCTCAACGATGACCCCTGAAGAGTGGCCCCGCTGGAAAAAAGAGCTGGCTGCATACCTAAGGGTTAGAACGGCTGAAGAAAAGCTGCCTCTAACCGTAGAAAATATCTACGGCAAAGGTTTTGGCTGCGCGCTTGATTTTCTTGAAGAAACAGACCTCCCGCTGCCCGGAGAACAAGATAACAATGCCGTTTTTGATTCAGTTAAGGCCTCGTCCCAGGGAAAGTTTTCCACTGTTTGCGGGCTGTATGCCGTTCTCTCGCTGTTTGAATCCTGCGGGAAATTCGAGGCCTTGCGCTCCGAATATTCCCTGAACTCATACCGCGACTTGGATTATTTTACCGCCGGCTTGCTGATAAAGCACAGGCCGCACCGCTTTGGAAAACAAAACGCGTTGTCTGAAACCGGACATAGGACACCCGGCCTTACAATGGCAGAGGTTCGCTATATCGCAAATTGCCTGGGCGGCACGCAGAAGGTGAGTTTTGAACATTATGAGATCGGCGATCTTACGATCGAAACTCTCTGCGGCAAGCTCGCACCGGGATTTGTCGCGGTCATCTCTACGCAGGTTGGCCCGCATGCCGTGCATGTCATAAAGGCAGAGGACGGCAATATTGTTTACTATGACCCCATCGGAAAGGACGGAAAATTCAATATCGGCATCATGCCGTCAGATACTTTTAAACTGGCCTGGAAGAAAGAATTCGGGATAATAGCGATGGCCCACCCTCAGAAACCGGATGCAGACCTTGTTCCTTACGAACCGCCAACCAGGCTGTTCTAGCAAAGGTCAAATCCTTGTAAGGTCGGCCCCCTTTATGTAAGCAGTCCTGGCTCCTCGGGGCGCTGCCTCAAAAGTAGCGACCAGGACAAGATCCTTTTTTCCGTCAACATCAACAGCGCGCATCACCCCTATCATATTGCCGCCGATCATTTTTGCCACCATGCCTGCAAATTCCCCGGGCAAAGTATAAAGAGTTCCGCCGATGTTGACCCTGGCTATCTGCTGGTCATAGTAGACACCGGAAGAAATAGTGCGCGCGCGGACATCTTCGGCCATATCGTGGAGGCCTCTAAAACCGGCCTCAAGGGCTGCGGCAGAACCGTAATCATCCGCATACACGGCCTTGATAAGGTCCACAACCCTTCCAAAGATATCAAGGATCCCTCCCAGTCCGGACTCCTTAAGCCATAACGGCGTCACTTTTTCCGCAAGCCGGGAGATATCCCACCCTTCTCTGTCCACTTCGTGCCTCAAGGCTGCAGCGATCCTGTTCAGGTCCATCTCTCCAACAGCGCTGTACCATCTTGCCTCAAGGGCCACCTGCCACGGATGCGCGTGACAGTCCTCGGGAGTTGACAGGTCAAAAGCCCAAGGATAAAGCAATTGAAATACACCTGCAATGTCTTTGGGAAAATCCGGCAGATCCTCCCTTATCGCCCTGAGGAACATCATATGTTCGTTAATAAGGTCCGGCCAGGTAGAGACGCCGTTTTCCGCAAGAAAGAGATCCATTCTGCCTTTAAGCAGCCTCTCGTCTATATAGAACTGTTCAGGCCCTCTATCTCCGGGCGGGACCATCCTGAGCCCCAGATGCGACTCCAGAACATGGCGCAGGGATTTTTCGACCAGGCTTTGTCCAAGCCCGCTTTCCCAAAGGCCCACCTGAACAAAATCCCAGAAATGCAGATGGCTGCCTTCTTCTGTATCAAGATCAAAAGCCCAGGGATAAGCATGGTACAGGGCGCAGGAATGTTTTCTTTCGAAAGCCGGAACACCTTGCATGGCGCCCGCCAAACCCAACTCCGAAAAAAGGTCTATCCACTGGCTGAAACCAAAGACCCTTGGCAAAGCCGTATATCGCTCTGGAAATTTTGAGCCCGGTTCCGGAAAAAGGCGGCTATCAATAGAACAGTTAGCCTCGTCCATATTAAGTCCCGCATGCCTTTCCAGCCCATGCCTGACAGCCGTTATTCCCATCTCATAGCCCTTCTCATCCCTCCACATATCTCTCTGGATAAAGTCCCAGGGATGCAGATGGTTTCTTTCCTCCGTGTTAAGATCAAAAGCCCATGGATAAGTATTGAAAAACGCGGTAGCGCATGATTGCTGATGCTCAGGAACCCTGGTCACAGCTCCAAGGAGTTTTATCTGCATAAAAAGGTTCTGCCAGTTCTTGTCCTGTGCTGTGACCGTTTCGGCCAGAAAGGCTCCCTGTCCTTCCCGGAAAAGCCTTGGATCGATCAACAGGGGGTCTTCGCTCATCACAAGCCCCAGGATGTTCCTTATGCCGTGGTCTATGCAGACAATAGAGTTGGCAAAGCCCTGTGCCCCTGTCCAGAAATCCCTGGGGAATCTTGAGATCTCGCCGCCAAGGACCCTATTGTACACATCCACGATAAAGGGCGAGAATTTTTGGCGGTAGACCGGGGCTTCCTCGGGAAAGATAAGGTCGCCGCAAAGCAGCGGAACATCCCTTCCCCTGGCCATATTGAGGCGCAAGGGCAGCTCGCTCTTTAGGATCCCGTCCATTCTCGATCTTAGTTCTATTGCTCCCGGCATATGCACTCTTTCTATCAAAAAAACTGAACCCGGCTTCCGCCGCAGTATATTATTTTATCGAGGCATTTTTCATGAAATCCCGGCTTATCTTCTACGATCAATCAATATGAAATGCGCATGCGCTCCCGCACTTGCCCTGGCCGTACCTCAACTTGCTTTCAGGACAAGAATTAAAGCCTCTATTCCCGGGACCACAAAACCCTGCGGGTCCTCGGGAGCCTGCAACCATGCTTTTGCAAAAAGCCTCTGCAGCGGCACTATCAGCCTTATTGAAGCAGTTGATGCCATAAGGCCTGACCGGTGTTTTCAAGGGCACTATTTTGACAGGGCTCTCAAGATGAGAGGCACTCTTATTCCTTCTCTATTCTTTACCGAACATGTGGGTATGTTGGGAGCTGTTGACCATCCTCAACTCAGTCGTTTATTAACAAAAGGCGCTCCCTACAGATTTGTCCTTAATTTTGACAAGCATCCCGACAATTTCGGCAGCGCACATGAGGCTGCCGATTCATCCAATTGGATGAGAGTATTGCTTTCAAAAAGACTTGCGGGAAGCGCCATATCCACAGCCGGGCTCAAAGCGCAGGAGTTTGCCGCACCGCTCCTGACAGCGCTGGAGGCAACGGGGCTGCCGGCGGATAAACTTGAAATTGGATTCTCTCTGGACTTTGATCACTTTGACAGAATGGGCGCTGCAGAGGCCGACAAAGAAATGGAAGACATCATCAGGCTGATCTACCACTACGGACTTAATATACGGCTGGCCGGGTTTGCTACCTCTCCCGGATATACTTACAACACCGACATTGAACATATCAGCAGACTCACAAAAGAAGCCTTTGGGATAATTGAGTACCCTGTCAACCCCATCACTTCGACCCTGCCTTATCTGACCTCATGGGGATTTTTTCCGGATTTTAAATACTAAAACCTGACAACAACGGAGAAGCGGGTTCAAAGTCTACGTCTTCAAGATCCGGCAGCGCCTCTCCGCGAAAAGAGTACCTCATTTCCGCTTCAATTATCCTGTCAACATAAGACCTCATCAAGGATCCTATGATCTTATCCACAGGTTTCCAACGGACCAAATGGGCAAAGGTGCGCCTTGCCTCTTCCTCAGTTCTTCCAAACCAGCGCATTTCAAATTCCATGCTGCCATCTGCCGCCAACTTTCTCAGCTTCTCGATCCCTTCCTCAGTACGGGAAAGTCCGGTCAAATAGCTCTGATAGCCGTTTATCTTGCCGCAATGTCTTTGTTCTATGATGTCTCTCAGGCTGCCTTCAAGTAAAGGCCAGCTTCCGTCAAACCGAGCACCTATCAGCATTGCCCTGAAAAAGTTTGCCATCATAAGTTCCGCGCCGTCAAAACGGGCCCCGGGAGCAACGGCATCCTCAAAATCAGCCTGCATTAGAGAGGAACGGGAAAAATCCGCGCTCATAAGAAAAGCGCCTCTATAATCAACACGATCTGCCGTTACATCCCTTACCACAGAAAAGGACAGGTCCGCTTCGCTTTGGTCCGAACCAGTAAAATTTGCGCCGGTAAAAACCATATTTCTGAAATTAATACCCGCAAGGTCAAATCTGCCAAGATCAAACCCGCTCAGGTCTACAACGATACCACGATCATCAAGCACCGCTTTCTTTTCGTTCCATTCATCAAGCGGTTCATGCCACATCCCGTCATTCACATTAACAGTTCTAAACAGCGTATAAACAGCGTCTATTACAGAGCCCTCATGTTTTCCGTACCTTGGAACGAGCGCTTTTGTCCCCACCAGCCTTCCTATAACTGCGCTCATCATGTTCGCAGAGTTCATTTCTTCTCCGGCACGAAGATAAAAACCTTCTTCTCTGTTCCGGAACGCATATCTCACATCGAATAATTCTCTAAGTTTTCCAATATCAAGCCGTCCTCCGGCAATAGCTCCGTTGGTTTTAAGATAACCGAAAAGACCAGATGGAATAGTCCCTAGGGGAGCAGTTATCCGTAAAGACCCGCCGCGCTCAAGCAGGTTGGGATGCACCATGTCAAGTCGCAGGGACGCTCCGCCCCTGTCCCTGATAAATTGAAGGCGTTCCCCGTAAAGGCGCGCACGCCCGGCATAATGGGCTCCCAGGCCTCTGGTGTTCATCCAACCCCCTCCTATACATATATCGTTAATATAAGCAAGGGATTTCCCTGATATAATTGCCATATGCCCGCCATCGAAGTCAAAGACCTCATAAAACAATTTAAGAACACTGCCGCGGTCAAAGGCATCACATTTGATGTGGAAGAAGGCAGGTGCTTTGGCCTGCTTGGCCCCAACGGTGCGGGAAAGACAACCACCCTAAATATACTTGCTACCCTCCTCAGATTGACCTCCGGTTCGGCTAAAGTGGCGGGGTTTGATGTGTCGACCCAGAAGAACGAGGTGAGAAAGAACATCGGCATGGTATTTCAGGAACCGGCCCTGGACTCAAAATTATCGGGGCGCGAAAACCTTGAGTTCCATGCGATGATGTACGGCATTGAGCCAAAGGTCTACAAAAAAAGGATCGATACGCTATTAAGTCTTGTTGAACTTAGAGAGAAAGAAAATGTCATGACGCAGAACTACTCCGGAGGGATGAAAAGGCGTCTTGAAATAGCGAGAGGACTTATCCACCGGCCAAAGGTGCTTTTCCTGGACGAGCCCACACTGGGGCTGGACTCACAGACAAGAAGGCTCATCTGGAACTATGTTAAGAACCTTATAAAGGAATATAAGGTGACCGTGATCCTGACAACTCACTATATGGAAGAGGCTGACTTTCTTTGCGACAGGATAGCCATCATCGACCACGGAAAGATACTGGTAAACGATACACCGGATTCATTAAAAGCCGCCTGCGGCCCGGAGTGCTCACTTGAAGATGTCTTTCTTAAATATGTAGGCACAGACATAAGAAATGTCGAGGAAAGGGAAAAGATCTGGTAGTTTGGAACTGCTTTCAGGAACCTGAGGCTAAAAGCCTCGGCTCCTGAAAAATCCGGAACCGCGACTTTTAGTCCCCGGTTCCGAAAAAGGAAGTCATGATCGAATTACGGGCAATATACATCTTATGGCTGCGGGAGATGAAAAAGTTCTCGCGCGCAAAGGAAAGGATAATAGGTTCGGCTGCGATGCCGCTGATGTTCCTTGCTTTTTTGGGGCTTGGCTTTCGAGGCTCGGATGTTCCAGGCATAGATAAAGGCATAAGCTACATGCGCTTTCTTGTGCCCGGAATAATCGGGATGAACATGCTCTTTTCATCCATGTTCTCCGGGATCTCTGTCCTGTGGGACAGGGAGTTCGGGTTCCTTAAGGAGATCATGGTCGCCCCCGTCAGCAGGGTTTCGATAGCCCTGGGAAGGATAGCCGGCGGCGCCACTACCGGACTGATACAGGGAATGATCCTGTTCTCTATATCCTTTTTCCTGGGTTTTCATATGAACACGGCCTTCCCATGGTACAGAATGGTTCTGGGATTTGGCGCGATGCTGGCTTTTATGGTGCTGATCTCGCTGACATTCATATCGCTGGGACTGTCTTTTGCCTCCAATATGAGGGACGCGCAGGGATTTGAACTCATAATCAATTTCGTCATGTTCCCTCTTTTCTTTTTGTCCGGAGCTGTATCCCCTATTTCCAACCTTCCGGTATGGGTAAGGATATTTTCTTATGCCAATCCTCTAACCTACGGCGTGGACGGCATCAGAGGAGCACTGATAGGACATTCTATGTTCCCGGTGTCATTTAATTTTCTGATCTGCCTTGCCTCTTCGGCCTTCATGGTTTCGCTTGCCTCCTTCTTTTTTGACCGCAGCGACAGCGTATAAACAGTGAGACCTTTTGAACCCTTTGAGATCACCGTAGAAAAACTGCATCCGTCCGGTTATGGGATTGCCGCACACAACTCCAGGCCCGCGGCGGTGTGGAATTCCCTGCCCGGGGAAAAAATTATAGCAAAACAGACAGGCAAAAAGAAGGGACAGATCATTGCAATTGCAGAAACGGTCCTATCTGCGTCCCCTGACCGCACCGCTCCGCTTGAAGGCCATTTTCTTTCCTGCAGCCCCTGGTCGATCATGACCTGGGAGGCGGAAAACCGACATAAGATGGAAATAGCCCGTAAATGCGGCTCGAGAGCCGCATTAATAGACATTGCAACCAACGATATCCGCACGGGCTACCGCAACAAAATGGAGTTCAGCTTTACAAGAGATGATGACGGCAGAGCCTCACTTGCATTTTTTGAGAGAGGGAAAAGAAGAAAGACCTCAATAGACGGATGTATCCTTGCAGCCCCTAAAATAAACGAAACGGCAAGACAGGCAGTTGAATGGATCGACAGGAAGAACATAAACCCTGACGATCTAAAATGCCTTGTGCTGCGCTCCAATGCTTCAGGAAAAGTGATAGAGGGGCTTTACTCCAAAATAAAGGGGCTGCCAAAGCCGGACACTGCAAACCTTCAAGTCATATATTCAGACCCCAGATCCCCTGCCGCACTTACAACGGAGATCATCCATCCGGCACAAGAGGACATTCTTACCGATAAAGTCGGCGGGTTAAATTTGTCTTATGGGCTTTCAAGCTTTTTTCAGGTCAACCTTCCTGTCTTTGAGATGGCGCTGGAAGATATAAAAGCTTACGCAAAACCGGCAAGTGCAATCCTTGACCTGTACTGCGGGGTCGGAACTATCGGCCTGGCATTGGCAAAGAATGCGAAAAATGTTGAACTTGTTGATATAGTTGCTGATTCCGTTGATTTTGCAAATAAGAATATCTGGTCAAACGGGGTAAAGAACGCAAAAGCCATCTTAAGCCCGGCAGAAAAGGTCGCGGAGCTGATCACTGATGACAAATTGCTGATACTGGACCCGCCAAGAGCCGGGCTTCATCCCAAACTTATCAAGAAAATATTGGATGCAAGGCCAAAAAGGATAATTTATCTTTCGTGTAATGTTGTCTCACAGACAAGGGACATCGATCTGATCAATGATCTCTATGAGGTCAAATTCCGGAAGCTCTACAACTTTTTCCCGAGAACTCCTCATATCGAGGGGTTATGCGTCTGTGATATAATTTAGTCAGCATGCCGCAAACAATAACGCAAAAGATCCTTGCCGCCCACTGCGGGAAAAAGGAAGTCTATCCGGGACAATTCATAGAAGCTAACTGCGATGTTGTCCTTGGCAACGATATAACCGCGCCTCCTGCGATCACTGAGTTTGAAAAATTCGAGATAAAGAAGGTCTTTAACAAAGACAAGATCATGCTTGTTCCGGATCACTTTACACCTAACAAAGACATCAAATCCGCCCAGCAGGTCAAGCAGATGCGTGAATTCGCCAAAAAATTTAAGATAAAACATTTCTTTGAACTGGGCTGTATGGGAGTCGAGCATGCGCTCCTTCCCGAACAGGGGCTTGTATATTCGGGCCAATTGATAATCGGAGCTGATTCTCACACATGCACTTACGGCGCTCTTGGCGCATTTTCCACCGGAGTCGGGTCAACAGACATGGCGGCGGCCATGGCAACGGGAAAAGTATGGCTAAAAGTTCCTGAACAGATAAAATTTGTTTTTAAAGGAAAGTTCAATAAATGGGTCAGCGGAAAAGACCTGATACTTTATACGATCGGAGATATAGGCGTTGACGGAGCCAGATACATGTCTATGGAGTTCACAGGGCCCGCGATCTCCAAGCTATCTATGGACAGCCGTCTTGCAATGTGCAACATGGCCATCGAGGCGGGCGGGAAGAACGGGATCATCATACCGGATGCGATCACCAAAAAGTATGTGCGCGATCATGTAAGGACAGACGGCCGTCTGCCCCAACCTATCTATCTTGGCAGCGACCCGGATGCCCAATATTGCCGTGTCATCGAATACGACTGCGCCGATATCGAGCCGCAGGTTTCTTTCCCTCATCTGCCGTCAAACGCAAAGCCTATAAGCAAGGTTGGAAAGGTCAAGATCGACCAGGTAGTCATCGGTTCCTGCACCAACGGAAGGATAGAGGATCTCCGTGTTGCGGCAAAAGTTCTCAAGGGTAAGAAAAGACATCCTGATGTACGGCTGATAATAATTCCGGCAACACAGGAAATATACAGTCAGGCGATGAAAGAAGGTCTTTTTGATACCTTTATGAAAGCGGAAGCCGCCATCTCGACTCCCACCTGCGGCCCCTGCCTAGGCGGCCATATGGGAATACTTGCGGAAGGCGAAAGATGCGTGGCTACGACCAACAGGAACTTTGTGGGAAGAATGGGACATCCCAAGTCCGAAGTATACCTCTCAAATGCAGCTGTGGCTGCGGCTTCGGCCGTTGCAGGGCAAATCGCCTCGCCCGAAGCTCTCTAGTCCCGGGATCATTAAGGCAGAGCCGCGTTCAATACCGCCCAGTCAGAATTTGCTAACTGGTTGATTATCTTATAGAAGTTATAGATCTCGGAGCCTTCGCCTGCTATTACTTTTGCTTTATCCATTGCGGTAGCGGCTTCGACCCCTGCACTGTGAGCTCTTGACTTTTCAAGCGACAGCAAACCCAGCCAGCCGGAAGAAGAGTCATAGGGACTTGTGTAGGTTATCCTCATGGCTTCGTTAGCCTCGTCCCTCATAGAAGCTGCCAGATTATCCAGAGCAGTTTCAAGGGAAGCGCCCACTTGGTTCATGCTTTGCTGGGCAGCAAAACTTGTAAGAGTTGAGTTCCACAGGTTCGCCGAACTTTGGAGGGTCGTCTTGGCCCATTTGCCCCAGTCATACGCCTGATAGACCGCTCCCCCTGCCGAAACCAGAGTCGAAGTGGCCAAATTCCCGAACACACTGGAAGCAAGGTCAAGAAAATTCAGGCCTGTTTCGATCCCGTACCCCTGCACATCAGTGGGCCCGAACAGCCCGCAGGCACTGACAATTATCTTGGTCATTTCCAGCCCGTAGTTTATGCTGGAAGAAGAAGTTCTTCTTGCCCTTACTGTATTGGCAAGGTCCTTATACATGGCAGCGCGCTCCAGCCTGCCGGCTATCCATTTGGCTGCCGCGTTCCTCTGGGCAAGAGTCCTTGCACCTTCGGGAGCCGTCCTCCCCACATAAAAGACCATGCTCTGGGTCTTTCGCGGAACGGTTTTGGTATCGGCGCTCAAGGTCACTTTGTACCTGGTAACAGGATTCGGCTGCAGAGGATAGATGTCCCAGAAGCCCCAGTTGTCATAGGTTCCTCTCATCGAGTCCGCGCCTGTATTTGAATTGCCGGTGCCTCCCACTATCCACGACCAGGACGCAAAATCGAACCTTTCCAGGGTCTGCCAGACATTATTCTTGTATCCGGCAAGTTTGGAATCATCCCTGAGCCTGTATCTGACGCTGAATTTGCCGTCTATCGGATAGGTGCTTACATAAGGAGGAGCCTTTATTTCTGTTCCGAAATTTACAACTGTATATTTATTGGAAACGCTTTCCAGAACCGCCTGTGTTTCACCCAGATAAAGAGAGGCAAATGAAACGGATTGAAGCAGAAACACGCATAGGACCGCAAAAAGCGGAAACCGCATTCTTAGCATTATTCACCCTCCTGGGCAAAGATAATAGCACACGCAATAAATTTGTTCAATAAAGCCCGTCGCCGCGCGTTTTTTTGATATAATGAGGTCATGCAAGGCAAAGTCTGGAAATTCAAAGACAATATCGATACTGACCTCATAATACCGGCCAGATATCTGAACACGCATGATCCTGCGGAGCTGGCAAAGCATTGCATGGAGGATGCCGACCCTGAGTTCGCAAAAAAAGCGGGCAAGGGGGATTTTATTGTCGCAGGTGAAAATTTCGGCTGCGGCTCATCCCGCGAACACGCTCCGGTCGCGATCAAGGCCGCCGGTATTTCGGCTGTTATCGCAAAGTCTTTTGCCAGGATATTTTTCAGGAATTCCATTAATGTCGGGCTTCCGATAATGGAAATAAAAGAAACTGACGAGATAAGCGAAGGAGACATCCTGAAGGTGGACCTGGAAAAAGGCACGATAAATGATGGAACAACAGGAAAAACCTACAGAGCCGAACCGTTCCCGGAGTTCATGAAGAACATAATAGACAAAGGAGGCCTTGTACAGCATGTCAAAGAAAAACTATAAGATAGGAGTTATCGGAGGGGACGGAACGGGGCCGGAAGTGGTTGCGGAAGCTCTAAAAGTTTTGAAGGCTGTCGAGAAAAAATTCAGCATCAAATGCGAAACCACCCAGCTCCCCTATGACGGCAACAGATATCTTGAGACAGGCATAACAATAACTGATGAAGAGATAAACGGGCTTAAGAAATATGACGCGGTGCTTCTTGGCGCAATCGGCCATCCAAAAGTGGCTCCCGGCATCCTTGAAAAAGGCATTTTGTTAAAGACAAGGTTCGGTCTTGATCAGTACATCAATCTGCGCCCGGTCAAGCTCTATGAGAATGTCTGGACACCGTTAAAGGACAAAGGGCCGGAGCACATAGACTTTGTGGTCGTAAGGGAAAATACCGAGGGGCTCTATGTAGGCACGGGGGGATCGCTCAAAAAAGGGACCAAGGATGAAGTCGCGATACAGGACTCGATAAACACCAGAAAAGGCGTTGAAAGGTGCATAAGGTACGCTTTTGAACTGGCAAGAAAACGGGACAAAAAGAAACAACTTACGCTGGTTGGAAAGACGAATGTTCTGACATATGCGTTCGATCTGTGGGAAAGAACATTCTATGAAGTGGCAAAAGAATATCCTGACATCAAACCGGACTACGCTCATGTGGACGCCACCTGCATGTGGTTTGTAAAGAACCCGGAATGGTTTGACGTTATTGTAACCGACAATTTGTTCGGAGACATAATAACCGACCTGGGAGCAATGATCCAGGGCGGAATGGGAATAGCAGCCGGCGGGAATATAAACCCCGAGGGTGTCTCGATGTTTGAGCCTATAGGCGGATCTGCGCCAAAATACACCGGAAAGAATGTTATAAATCCTCTCGCCGCGATCGGCGCTCTTCAGATGCTGCTTGAGAACATCGGCGAAGAAAAGGCTGCGGCAGCCGTTGAAAAGTCAATAATGGCCGCTTGCAAAAAGATGAAGTCGATGGCTGCGGGCAAGATGGGTTATTCAACAACAGAGGTCGGGGATATGGTTGCGGAAGGTATTTGATTCATAGATTCAAACCCATGATTTGTCCATTCTTTTTGTTTTAATTAAGCCATATTTTAGACAGCTTTTCCCACAAGTTCTCTCTCCCCTGCGCCGATATATCTTTAGGCCCCAAATAAACCCATGAAACTCGAAGAACTTCAGTATCTTAAATGGATCATTGATGAGTTCAACGAAGCTCTGTCGCTGAACCCGTTCACCCGCACCCTGCACAGCCCTATAGAAATAAAGGATGTGCTGGACGAGGAAGGCAATGTCACCCAGCCGGACAGGCTTTTTGTAGCTTCGCAGATATACCGATGGATCATGGGCGGAAAATGGAGAATACTGGACCTGGAAAAACTCCTTAAGAGGCACAAGGAAAAGTTTGATAAAAAGAGGATAAAAAGTCTCGTGAAAGACCTTATCGAAAACCAGCAGATTAGCAGCGCAGACAGCCTTAAACTCTGCCTTCTCCTTACAGGCATCAGAACAGAGATCATCGACAACGCAAAATATGTGCTGCGTAAAAAAGCCTTTAGATCGGCCAGCCACGGAAAACTCTGGTCCTCAATAGGCTATTACGATATGAAGGACCGCAGCATTCATGTAAGCACGGAGGGCATGATAAACAAAGAAAAGGTCGTATTTCCCGCTCAGGATGTTATAGAAACCGCCGCTCACGAACTTGGGCATCACATCTACATAAGCCTTTTGACCAAGCAGATCAAAGCCCCGCAAGGCGCCGTCAGAAGCATCAGAAAGATAGTCAGGTACGCCAAGGTCTCGCACAGCCGGAACGTGCACGAGCACTGGCTCAAGTTCTACAAGAAAGACTATTCAAGGGAATGGGAAACGAACAAGACACTTCAGATCATCCCAAAAGAGGTCTACATAAGATACGGGATAGAAAGCGAGCTTTTTGCCCAGATCATAAGCGGAAAAACCACGGTCTCAAAGGCAAAAAGAAAGCAGATAGTGGACCTGATCAACCTCGGCTCCCCAAAAGCCTGACATAATTTAAAAGATTCATTTCTCTCCAGACCTGTCCCGCATAGTATAACGCCAGGTCCAGGGACTCAATAGGCCTTAACAGGTCCAACTTGGCAAGATGGGAAAAATTAAAAGCATGAGCAGTAAGGACCCCTAAGGCGTTCCACACCGTAAGCTTGTCATCAAGCCTGCCGGCATCAAGGACTAAAGGATTTGACTCCTCGCCTTTTCTGTAGCCAAAATTCAGGAACCTGGCATCAAAGCTAAGGGTAAGTCCCTTTTCCCAAAGCCTCCTGTTTACGGCTATAAAATCGTCAAGATGCCCTTTTACCTGATGAGCATCCCTTTGACCCGGCAAAGTCCTGATAAGCCCATCGAACAGTTCCACTCTCTCCTGAAAAATGGTATTGCCTACAACGGAGGTTTTCGGCATTTGCTCGGGAATGCGGGCTATTCCAATAGCATAACTCCTCAAAAAAGCCAATCCCAGTCTGCTGCAAGGATCAAAACGGGATATCTTTCGCACGGACTTCCCGTCTTCAGAAAGGAATACCCTCGATTGAAGGCCATAACCTATTTGTTTGGTGGTTATTGAAACCGGCATTTCTACCTCTACAGGTATATCGGCGCAAATTAATACGATTTCATCCTATCGAGGGATAGGGCCTATTTTGAGATGCCTGCTGCAGGCGAACTTGCACTGGCATATTCCCTGACGGGCATTCTTCCGGAAAGAAACGACTTTCTGCCGGCTTCCACCGCAAGCTTCATTGACTCAGCCATCAGAACTGGATTTTCGGCCTCGGCTACTGCAGTATTGATAAGACACGCATCCGCCCCTGTTTCCATGGCTACAGCGGCATCTGAGGCACAGCCGATGCCGGAATCCACCACCACAGGAACAGATACCGACGCCTTAATAAGTTTTATCTTGGCATAATTAGGCACTCCCTGACCGGACCCTATGAACGAGGCTCCCGGCATTACCGTGGAGCATCCTATCTCGGCAAGCTTTTTTGCGACCGTTACATCATCGGTGGTATAGGGAAGAACTATAAAACCTTCTTTGATCAGTATCTTTGCGGCCTCTATCGTGGCTATAGGGTCAGGAAAAAGATATTTTGGATCAGCGATCACTTCCAGTTTAACCCAGTTTGTAAGTCCAGCGGCCTTTCCAAGCCTGGCTATCCTGACAGCCTCGTCCACGCTGTAGCAGCCTGCGGTATTGGGAAGAATAAAGTACTTGTTTCTGTCTATATAGTCAAGCAGGCTTTTTTCCTGCGGCTTGTCCAGATTCACTCTGCGCACGGCAACCGTAACGATCTCGCAGCCGGAGGCATCAAGGGCTTCTTTCATTAACTCAAAAGTCTTGTATTTTCCGGTCCCCAGCATTAGTCTTGACCTGAATTTTCGCCCCGCTATTACAAGTTCCTCGCTCATTTAAAAGCCCTCCTTAATTTTTTTGTTGAAGAAGCTATGTCTTTTGGGGCGATCGCGGCGCGTATAACGGCAACCCGCCTGGCGCCGGCCTTGATCACATCGCGGATATTCGTTCCATTTATGCCCCCTATCGCAACGAACGGAGTATCTATGCTCTTTGAAGCCCACTTAACAAACTCAATGCCAAGTGTGCGGTTATCAGGTTTGCTTGGCGTGGAGAATATAGGGCCGATACTTATATAGTCGGCTCCGCTTTTGGCGCCTTTTAACGCCTGCTGTTTGCTATGCGTGGAAAGGCCTATGATCTTATCCAGGCCCAAAAGCTTTCTTGCAACATGAACGGGGATATCCGATTGGCCCAAATGTATCCCGTCCGCGCCCACGGCCAGGCACACATCAATATAATCATTGACGATGAATTTTGTCCTGGGGGCGTGTCTCGACACGCCCCTACATATTTCCGCAATTTCCTTGGCCCACCTGTAATACTGCCCAATTGAGGCTTTCTTATCTCTCAACTGGATCATCCTGCACCCGCCTTTGATGATCTCCCTCACCGCATCGACCGGCGACCTGCCGCCCAACACATCCGGATCGGTAACGACATAGAGATCGAAATCTAATTTATCCGCACGGGCATACAGCCGCATGCCCCTACAAAGGCATTTCTCAATCTCATATATTTCAAATCTAATCTTTTTAAATTCTCTGCCAACATTCGGGTCAATCAATTTTGCAAATTCTTCGAGTACCCTGGCCGCCTCCTGCGCTCTTTTGATGTTCGCGGTTATGATTGAGGGCAGGTCCGGTCTTTTCCCTTCGGGCTCAGAGTAAAGTTTTCTGCCGCTGTCCTTTTTTATATTTCTTGAATCAAGAAGCCTTTCATCACCTTTGGACGCTAAAAACACTGCCTCTTTGACTTTTCCGCGGAGATATTTTATCTTTTTTGTGAGTTCTTTGTCGCGCCAAATAAATCTTGCGGCCTCTTCAACAACCCGGAGTCCTTCCATTAAGCGGTTGGTGTCGGCATCAATGATAGCGTAAATTGAAGATCTCACTATTATTAGATTATATCATTGGAAATTGGATATTGGTCATTGGACATTTCCGGAACAATACCCTATGGCGCTCAAATCTTTATTCCGCTATCAACCTATTAACCCACTCCATCGGCTCCACTCTTGTATCGTGCACACTTATCCCGAAATGGAGATGAGGTCCCGTTGAAACGCCAGTGCTCCCCACTTTTCCAATTGACTGTCCTTTTTTGACGATCTGGCCGGCAGTAACAAGGGTCTTGCTCATGTGTATATATATAGAGTGTATGCCCTGACCGTGGTCAAGAACTATAACGGAACCGAGAGCAGGAAGATGTTTCGCAAAGGCCACTACGCCTGAATTTGCCGCCTTTATAACTGCCCCGACAGGATTTCCCCCTATATCGGTACCCCTGTGATCCCCCAATCTCTTCCCGTTATAGAGCCTATAAGCCCCGAAAGGAGAAGTGATCCTGCCTTTTATCGGCATTAAGAATTTGCCGGACCAGAGCCTGTTCGGGGTCCATTGCCTAAAGATCCTGGACAGCTCGTCCTGGTCCGCCCTTATCTTTGAGGCCACCAGATTGCCGCTCTTTGAAGGAGGAAAAGCAAGTTTTTCTGCAAGGAACTTTCCTTTAAGAACGCGGATACTTTTAGAAATAGCATAAGTATTGCCGGCCTCGTCGCTTGCGTGAACCGTGATCACATGGGTGCCGGGAGCTGTTAGGACAGGTACTCCGGCTATTGCATAAAGATCTCCAGCGCTTCCATAGAACGGTATCGTTTTTCCAAAAAATTCCATCCGTGCGGATACCGCGGCCTCACCGGTAAGCAGGACGACTACTGTTCTGCCCTGAACTGGAGCTTCGGGAAGCACCAAAAGGCTTGCTCCTGCAGGGCCGTTTTGCAACAACAGGAACAATAACAGTATCAGTGTCGGATATAAGCGCATTGCATAAATAATTATATACGATTTTGCCGCTTCTTTTTCAAAATGTGAAATCCTTTTGCTTTTGTTTAGATATTCAATTGGATACTAGGATCATGACAGGGAGGAAAAAATGCCAGAAATAAGCAAGACAGGTCTTCAAGCGTTGAACAATTGGGTTCTTGGCCAGAGGAGCCTCGCTGCGGCAAACCCAAGGCACAGGGTAATAATAGATGTTGACATGGAAAGCGTATGGGCACCTTCACAGCTAAGG
Source organism: Candidatus Margulisiibacteriota bacterium (assembly GCA_041650635.1). Lineage (NCBI taxonomy): Bacteria > Bacillati > Candidatus Margulisiibacteriota > Candidatus Margulisiibacteriota bacterium. The sequence goes on from JBAZKV010000005.1 coordinate 83,016, forward strand.
GTCTGTCAGACCGCTTTTGGGATTGACCACTCAGGATACACCTCATCGCTTGCCGCGATGAAAGGCTACTCTACCGAGGCGCTTTGGGGAGCAATTCAATCCTATGCAAACATGCCTCCGCAGGGAGCAGGCGGCCTTGGAATAATAAGTGAAACGATCAATTGGACGGCAGCAAGATATGGACGGCTCAACGGATATGGGCTGTTCAACATAAGCCTGCTCCACACACAAAAAAGAACGCAGGAATTCGAGGGAAACAGGCAAAAGATCCGGTTCACTGAGACCTTTCCGGAAGGAGTAGAAGGATACCATTATCTGGGTTCTCCTATAAATGTTAAGCTTTACGGGGAAGACAGGCCGGTGGATGTGTGGATGTTTGACGGTTTTGCGGTCGAAGATTACTGGACCCCGGCGCTGAGGCTAAGCGTTCCGGGAATAACGGGGATCATGTACCATTCGGGAGATTCTCAGGAGAATCTGGACCAGATGCATGTGCTTGGACAAGGGGGATTCAGGATAGCTCAGCATTTTGGGCTGATCGGCACTATGGACGAAAACGGAAAACCTGACAATCTTACAAGCCTTGTTATTGGACACGACGGGCATACCGCGCTTTTTAAATTCAGCCTGTTTGACTGGTTTTATGAGCACAACGGAAGGGACATGGAAGAGGCGCTTGAAGCCACCAGAATGCTTTGCGCAGCCACCATTCATGCGCCGCAGGGCGGGACGGTCCCAAGAACGACCGGTGACATGGTAAAGAAACATTACGCCGAGGACGACGAATGCATGTGGGGACTTTTTGGGGTGGAACCCGAAAGCAGGACAAATGCCCTGTTCGCGGAAGTACAGATGAGCAGCCACACGGGAGTGGTCTCGCCGCTTCACTTTATGGTGACCGCAGCGGAAAGGGATGCACGCGACAGGGGCTTTTCCAGCACTGCCCCAAAACTGATACCTGACAATATTTCACCAAGATCGCTCAGGCTGTTTCCCGACACCATCGATGTTGACGGATGGCTCGGACTGGGAGCTCAACTGGTGCTTGACAGCTATGATTTTACCAGCGGATGGAGACAAACACCGGATCTGCTGGCAATCCCGGAAGTGGAAAATCAGGCAATAGGCAGTATCGGCTTTAGAACGGATATGGCGCAGGCCTTTGCAGTTCAGGATAAGCTGTTCATGGACCTTATAAGAGGCTCCTTCCCAAGGAAATTCGGGGCAGAGATACCCGACAACGCGATCATGTTCGCCTCGCTGCGGCGCGCCACCGCATACAAGATAGGGCTTTTGCTCAAGTTCCTTCAGGGAGATAACCGTGAAATAATAAAAAGTATCGCTGCAGAACTGGACCGCCCGATCTTTTATCTTTTTGGGGGAATTGCCCACCATTCCGACATGCTTTCCATAGGCAATCTGGAGAGCCTGCTTGGTCTGATCCAAGATATTAATACCGAACAGGGAACATTTGGATCGGATTTTCTTATTGACTATGATTATGCAAAAGCAAAATGGGTATTCCCGGGCCTGGCTATGAGAGGCTGCTGGGTCGGCGCAACAAACCCTATCAGCAACAGGTCGCAGGGGACCGAAGCTTTCGGCCCCAGTTATATCAAGTCATCGTCTAACGGCGTCTATATCCTGGGGACCGACGACGGCGGAGCGGGATGCTTGAAGAGCCTGCCCACGGTATCGATCTACGGGCCCACAACAAACGCCGCCGGGAACAGTCTCCACAACCATCTATGGAGCAATTCTGCGCTCAGGGACAACGCCGAAACCATCCTGGCAAACAGCTTTATAGGCGGCTTTGCTAACATGGCCAGAAGGATCGACGCCTTCATGTCGGGAATGGAAAAGGGGAACCCCGCCTTTGCTCCGGGGCTCGAGGACAAGATCAGGGCTATGTTCCAAGTGATTTCGCGCTATAACGGAACTGTTTTGATGGATGCTTACCTCGACGGCATCAGATGAAAAGAGCGCTTGACAAAGCCCCGCGGCATAGGTAGAATTATAGTTGTTAAAGGAAGGAGGTAGGCTGGAGCAACGGTTTTACGCCTCTTTGTCTGTCCTTCCTGAATTTCTTCCGGGTCCAGATAGTCGGTATCATCGGCCGGACATGAAAAAGAACCTTGAAAACTGAACAGGGATAAAAGGTCCGATCTTATCGGATCTTTACATACAGTGCATTATCAACCTGAATTTTCTTTTTTTTAGAGTTATTTTCAAATTCTTACTAAGAGTTTGATCTTGGCTCAGGACGAACGCTGGCGGCGCGCCTAACACATGCAAGTCGAACGGGCCCCGACGCAAGTCGGGGTCAGTGGCGGACGGGTGAGTAACACGTAAGCAATCTACCCCTGGGTCCGGGATAACCTGCCGAAAGGTGGGCTAATACCGGATACTTTTTCGGTCTCGCATGAGGCCGAAAAGAAAGGTTTTTCGCCAAGGGATGAGCTTGCGGCCTATCAGCTAGTTGGCGGGGTAACGGCCCACCAAGGCTATGACGGGTAGCTGGTCTGAGAGGACGATCAGCCACACTGGAACTGAGACACGGTCCAGACTCCTACGGGAGGCAGCAGTGAGGAATTTTCCGCAATGGGCGAAAGCCTGACGGAGCGACGCCGTGTGGGTGATGAAGGCCTTCGGGTCGTAAAACCCTGTCAGCGAAGAGGATATTGACAGTATTCGCAGAGGAAGCCCCGGCTAACTACGTGCCAGCAGCCGCGGTAATACGTAGGGGGCAAGCGTTGTCCGGAATTATTGGGCGTAAAGCGCATGTAGGCGGTTCCGTAAGTCAGATGTCAAATCCCCGGGCTTAACCCGGGTCCGCATCTGATACTGCGGGGCTTGAGAGATATAGAGGAAAGCGGAACTACCGGTGTAGCGGTGAAATGCGTAGATATCGGTAGGAACACCAGTGGCGAAGGCGGCTTTCTGGATATTTTCTGACGCTGAGATGCGAAAGCAAGGGGAGCAAACGGGATTAGATACCCCGGTAGTCCTTGCCGTAAACTATGGTCACTAGGTGTAGGAGGTATCGACCCCTTCTGTGCCGGAGCTAACGCGTTAAGTGACCCGCCTGGGGAGTACGGCCGCAAGGCTAAAACTCAAAAGAATTGACGGGGGCCCGCACAAGCGGTGGAGCATGTGGTTTAATTCGATGCTACGCGAAGAACCTTACCTGGGCTTGAAATTCAAGAAGTATCCTGGTGGAAACACCGGGGGACCGTTGAACCGGTGTCTTGAATAGGTGCTGCATGGCTGTCGTCAGCTCGTGTCGTGAGATGTTGGGTTAAGTCCCGCAACGAGCGCAACCCCTATCACTAGTTGTCCCGCCTCTGGCGGGAAACTCTAGCGAGACTGCCCGTGATAAATGGGAGGAAGGCGGGGATGACGTCAAGTCAGCATGGCCCTTATGTCCAGGGCTACACACGTGCTACAATCCGCGCTACAAAGAGCAGCAAGCCGGCGACGGCGAGCAAATCTCAAAAAAGCGCGGTCAATTCGGATTGCAGTCTGCAACTCGACTGCATGAAGCCGGAATCGCTAGTAACCGCAGATGAGGTACGCTGCGGTGAATACGTTCTCGGGCCTTGTACACACCGCCCGTCACACCATGAGAGTCAGATACACCCAAAGCATCCCGCTTGCGGGGTTCTAAGGTGGAGCTGATGATTGGGGTGAAGTCGTAACAAGGTAGCCGTACCGGAAGGTGTGGCTGGATCACCTCCTTTCTAAGGAGAACCGAAGATAATCGATGTTTCTAGGAACGTCTATTATTCTTCTATTTCCAGGTCGATCGATCTTAACCAAGATTGCATCTGATGCTCTGTTAGCGGGGGCTCCGTTTCTCAGGAACGGTTCCTCTCCCTGTTCAGTTTTGAGGGCTCTCTAATTTTAAGATCGCCAATGACACGAATATATCCATCCGCTAATTGTTCTCTAATTTACGCTAATCACGCTAACCTTGATATTACCTTTCTCCCAGCGAGCGATAGCTAATAATGAAATTCGCGTTATTAGGAGAAATTCGCGATGTATTAGCGTTGATTATATTAGCGTTATTAGAGTTCCGGCAAATTAGGGAAGTTAGAAATAACTTCCTTTTTTGTTTGTATAGGGCCTTAATATTTTGTTATAATGATTTTAGGATTTTGAGTTTTGGATTTTGGATTTCCTCGCCCAGCGAGGTTCGGGCTCATAGCTCAGTTGGCTAGAGCGTGCGACTGATAATCGCAAGGTCGGTGGTTCAAATCCACCTGGGCCCACCAATCAATCTGCTATAAGCGGAAGCGTCACGTAAAAGGTGGTTCCCTGCCCTATTCCGGGACTTTCGGCCCAGATCCGTCCGCCGTGCCCTTCAACGACCATTCTTGCGTCAAACAGCCCCAATCCGGAACTAGCCTGGCTTTCTACATCCGTAGCCCTTTCGCCTCTGTCAAATATCCCGCGCAGCGCTTGTCTGTTCAGGCCTATCCCGTGATCTGAAACAGAAAACACCGCTTCCGCCCCTGTCGGACTTTTGCAGACATTTATCTCTACTTGAGAGCCTCCGTATTTGGCGGCATTTGTCAGCAATTCTCCAAGCACTCTGGAACTGAAAAGCCTTTCATCCAGTTTAACCGGCAAAGGTTCTTGAGTTATTTCAACATGGGCGGAGATGTCCCTCATTGAAAAATTTTGTTCCAGCATAACCCGCCTTTCAGCAAACCACTTGGACAGGTTCATCGGCACAAAGTTCATTTCATACTCAATATCACCTCTCAGAAGCTTATTCATCATTTCAAGAAGAGTTTTTTCACCGGAGCCGGACTCTTCTTCAATAATTGCCAGCATTCTTCCCATAGCCGCTCTGTTCTCTTCAGTTGGATCACTCATGAAACTATTCATAGCCCTTCCTAGTATAACAGCAGCCATTTTAGTGCTCTTGGCCCGGTTCTTGGCGTCATGCGCATAGGTTTCTCCGATCATCCTCAATTCAAAATAATGCCGCTCGAGCTCCTGCCTTTCCCCGGCTTCTATCCTGGCAAGACTACAGGCATCCCTAAAGGTCATGAGCGTTTGCTCCACCTGGTCCTTCATCAACACAGGAATTATCGGGTAAAATCTGCCGACCCCGGCGTTTTTTGTCCAATTAGCCAGCATTATGAACTCGGCCGATGCGCCGTTCCTGTTCAAAAGAAGAAAAAGTATGTCCGAAATGAATCTGGGATTATGTCCGTAAAAGCCGCTTGCAAGGTCTGCATTAAAATTATCCTGCGAGGGGCTATGAGCGGCTCTGTCATTGATCCACAGGGCAAAAGGTTCCCCTTCGGGGGTCATAAACCAGTTTTCGCACCTGCCGCCTACCGGCGCTGCTCCGTTTACAGCCACATCCACAAAATACGCTTTATCGCCTTTATTAAGCGGCGTCGGCTCCTGCGGCCACAAACTTTTCCACTCTCCGATACCCGCCACCCTTGCTAAGTGTCCGTTTTCCGGATTGTAGGAATAGAACATACCTGAATCCGCTCTTAAAAGATCGACGACCGCTTCTACCTGGACCGCCGCTATCTGTCCGGGGCCAAGGTCTCTCCTGGACAAACGCTGCATAAGGCCGTAGATCTGCCTCCCGTGGTCCGGCAAAGGCGCTCCGTGTCTTAATACCGTCCAGGCCAAACCCACACGGTTTGCCGCAGGCCTTAAAAAAGCCGAAATTTTATTAACAGAGCCCATATCCCTTCCTTAATCTGTAAATTTCCCCTCGATTCAATTATCGTTCTTTTACGAACACAATTTCACCACCGTTGCCGCGTGTGCTAAAATTAGAAATAGCGAAGTCGAAGCATGGGGGCATAGTTCAGCCCCTCGACTCTCCTTGACTCGCTTACGCTCGCTCGGGATCGCTCGGAACAGGTTGGTAGAAAGCTCGGTTAGCATGCAGAAGGTCCGCGGTTCGGTTTCTGGAACTTTCGGTTTTGGATTTGTGATTTGTTTAGGATTTAGAGATTGGGATTTGGCGTTTCTTCGCACAGCGAAGTAATGGGGGCATAGTTCAGTTGGTAGAACGGTCGCCTGCGGCGACAGATCCGCGGCAAGGTTATACATGTATTATGTATATGTTTTAAAGAGCTTGAAGAATGGCAGGTATTATACTGGATCCACTTGTGATATCGAAAGAAGATTGCTTGAGCATATGACAGGAAAAAGCAAGGCCACAAAACACCTGAGACCGTTCAGATTGGTGTTTGCCGAAGAGTTCGACACTAGAACAGATGCCTATAAAAGAGAGCGATATCTAAAGACTGGTAAGGGAAGAGAAGACAGAGAAGTCTTAATAGCCAAGCATATGGGGGCATAGTTCAGTTGGTAGAACGTCTGCTTTGCAAGCAGAAGGTCCGCGGTTCGAATCCGCGTGCCTCCACATTATTTTCTTTACAAACCATTGGTGTGCCGTTTTTATTGACCGCAATCTTTTTCCCATCGATTATTTTTTCGGCGGCGGAACCTTGGCGGAATTTTTTCGGGTGGGTGCAAAAAACTGTCTCCGTATTTTGTTTTGGCGCGCGCGCTTTTGTTATCGCAGAGCTATTTATCGATGCAGGCGAGCAATTTTCGCCGTAGAATAAGACAACCTCAATGGCGTCTTTCGAATAAAATATTTCCTTGATGTGCTTTTTCATGATAATCCGTTTTTCAGCCATATCTTTATTTTTCTCGGCTCCTATTATATCCAACAGTATTTTTTTAGCCCTTTCCGATGTATACAACAATGAAACAGGCCTTGGTTCGATACCGCTTGGCACGGGTTTGAACGAATTATTGAGCGTAAAAATCAAACTATCCATATATTGATTGTTTTTGGATATATTATCAAGATTTTCTATGATAAGCCTGTCTAAACGGTCAACGCTGACCTGTCTTATGTCACAGGAAGAATAATCTCTTTTGCCAATGCTTGAACACCGGTAATAAAAATATCTAACCCGCTTTCCCCACTTCGTCTTATTCGTGAACGCTTCAGTCATTGTGGACCCGCAGCCTTTGCAGCGGACCAACCCATGGAATATAGCACGGTGGACAACTCTGCTATATATTTTAGGTTTATGAAGCCTCTGCGCTTCTTCAAACATCTCGCACGACACAATAGGTTCGTGCTGCCCTTGATAGATAGCTCCTTTGTGAAAGATCATGCCCTTGTAAACAACATTTCTTAACATGTCACAAATAACAGTTTTAAAAAACGGAAGACCTCTCCTATTAAACATACCGTTTGATTTCAAACATTTATAGACGGCCGAAGAAGAGCCTGTCAAGATATATGTTTCAAATATCTTTTTAACTGTTTTGCAATGCTCCGTATCGATCACGAGCTTTTTATCTTCCTTTTTATATCCGAAAGGAGGCTTCCCAGAACTCCACATGCCTTTTTTGGCCATTTCAGTCTTTTTGTCCCTTATCCTTTCGCTTGTGAGCTCTCTTTCAAATTGGCCAAAGGTAAGCATGATATTGCGGAGAAGACGACCCGACGGAGTTGAAGTGTCAAATCTCTCTGTCACTGAAATAAAACTGGCATTGTGTTGATCAAATATTTCAATGAGTTGATAGAAATCTTTAGGTGATCTGGTCAAGCGGTCGATCTTGTAGGACATGACCGTGTTAATCTTGCCGTTCTGTATATCGCCAATCATCTCCTGTAGAGCGGGTCTGTCGGTGTTGGCTCCTGTATAACCCTGATCAGAATAAACTTTGTAGACCTCAATATCGTTCTGGCTTGAAATAAAAGACCTGATCTTTATCTCCTGGGCCTCGCACGAATTAAACTCGACTTCAGCTTGTCCGTCGGTTGAAACCCTCGTATAGATAGCAGCTTTCATACACTTGTCCTCCTTTCGCATTTATTTAAACCCTCACCCTTCCCTCTCCCAGAGGGAGAGGGGCAGCAAATTAAATTCTTGAGTTCTAAGATTAATTCCCGGTGAGCATTGGACAAGTGGAGAAATCTGATGTGACTAAGAAAACGGGGGCACTTTGTTTTTCTTAGTCCATTACAATGTGGAGAATATAAACAACGCTCACAACAATGTAAGACCTTTATATCAGACATGATTATATCACCTCCCCATTGAAAATATAACAATGGCGTGCCAAATCAGGCGGCAGACAAGCACCACCGCCGCAAAGAAAGACAACAACAGGAACGCCCCGGGAAACAGCCTGACGAACCGTGTAAAGAGAACCGCGCGAAGGGCCGTGAAGGAAAGCAACAACGACAGAGGACGCGGAAACCAAACGCCTATTGCGGCCAAGAAGAGCAGAAACCGCGGAGGAGCGGGAAGCCCCGGCAGAAGCAGGACCCCAGACCACGCGACCCCCGGCCGCAATGAACTGAACCACATCAGCGCGGACCACGGAAGGGAAACCCGCGATAGAAGACCAGGCCGAATGGACAACACCGCGGGAAGAAGCACCCGCCCGAAGCACCGCGGACAAAGCAAACTGATCAGCGCCCACAGCGCCACCCGAAGCCACAGAAAACCCGCAGGACAGAAGCAAGGAAACCACCTGATCAACGAGCGGAGCAAAACGGACGGGAAGAGAACGGGACCCAACAACCCCAGCCAAACGACGCATAACCATGATCGATACCTCCTTGATAAAAAGGGAGCATTTCCCCGACGCGTGTCACCCGCAGCGGAGGTGAACGACGAACGCATTCCTTATATTCAATGCGCGCGAGGAGTGAGCCGGAGCGGAGGGGCGGGAGTCGCGG
>JBAZKV010000006.1 GCA_041650635.1 Candidatus Margulisiibacteriota bacterium
TATTATTACAACCATGAACGGATACATACAGCCCTAAGATGCCCGCCGGAAACATTCGCTAAGAGGTATCAGTTAACTAACAGGACAAGGGAGTTACAACTTGTTTAAAAAAGGGGTACTTGACATTTTGTGTTCTGTCAAGGCCTTCGTACATAGCAAAAGCAGTTTTTTCGTCCAGACCTGGTGAATTGTCAAGAAAGACAGCTTCATTTAACTCTCTTCCCCCCAACAATACATTGGCTTGCCAGTAGAACAGTTTATATCTTTGATAAAAATGTATCTTGTCTTGGGACCCGAAGGGACATCTTAAGAATTTGGCTTCCAGGTCAACAACATGCCGGATTATCTCTTTTTTCCCACTATCTATCTTTAAGGGATCTCCGGTTTGTATTGCAGAATAGTATCTGCCCAGCAGGTCTATCTCTTTATCCATTAGATACCCGTCAAGCAATTTTCCTGCTTCGCCCTGCCGCACAAGCGCAACTTTTGCCGCGTTATCCATGAGGCTTGATTCATCCGCCTCTACACCTAGGATCTCCAACGCCGTTTTTCCGGCAATGACAAAAGCATAAAAGTTATTCCCGAGATTTGAATATACCGTCATTCTTTTCCCGTCATAGCCTTTTATGTCCTGAATTATCATATCTGCACATCTGTTGCAGAACATTTCTAGACAAGAACTTAGTTCTTGAGGCCGAGAATTAACCAGAAGAGACAGTATTTCCTTGTCGTCTTCAGTAATATCTCTCAAAGATCCAAGGCATTCTATATATGTTGAGACCTTTTGATTTGAGATTCCTTCAGGCGTCGGGTTTGAATGCAGTGGAATCATTGGGAAGCTATCGGACCTTTCAACTTGGGTCCCCTGGCTCAAAACCCCAAGCGGCCGGCCTGCGGGCTCTGCCACAAGACCACGAGGTGCTGTCTGCACGGATCTGGGACCGCCAATGCTCCCGGTGGGCTTGAGCTGACCGAAAACGATAGATGCTGCCATTTAAGTTCCCCCCCTCCCAATAATTGACGCATTAAAGAATGTTCGGTACCAGCCGGGGAAAACTTGCATGTTTTTTATGAGAACAAAACCTGTTGCGAGGTGCTATCCCTCAAGCCTGTCAACGATCTCTTTTATGACCCATTCAGGAGTGGACGCGCCGGCGGTGATGCCGACCGTTTTTTTGTTTTCTAACCATCCTGTCTTTATCTCATCAGCAGAGTGGATCATATGCGTTTCCACCCCCTGGCCAAGGCAGAGCTCCCTCAGCCTGTTGGTGTTGGCGCTTCTAACATCGCCTATCACGATCATCAGGTCGGCCTGCCTTGCAAGCTCTATGGCGGCTTCCTGCCTCTTTTCGGTGGCTGAGCAGATGGTGTTCTCCACTCTAACGGTACCGGATTTTTCTTTAAGCGCAGCCACCGTTGCTTCAAAATTCCCGACGGACTGGGTCGTTTGCGCCACTATCCCCATTTTTTCGCAAAAAGGCAGTGTCTCAACATCTTTTGGCCCTTCTACAACTATGGCGCTCTCCTGAGTCCAGCCCTTTATTCCTTTGACTTCGGTGTGGTCCCGGTCTCCGACTATGACGACCTGGGACCCATCTTCATAGAGCATTTTTGCTATCTGCTGCGCTTTTTTGACCCAGGGACAGGTGGTGTCAACTATTTCAAGCCCCATCTTTTTTGCATCCTCATAGGTCTTTGGCCCTACCCCATGGGCGGAAATTATCAGACCGACCCCTACGGGTATTTCACCTGCAGGGATTTCTGATAGATCCTTAATACTGTTTACGCCCATTTCTTCCAGTTTTTTTATGACATCCGAATTGTGGACGAGGTAACCGAGGATATAGGCTTTTTTGCCCTTTTTTGCGGTTTCAACGGCCTTTTCGTAGGCAAAGGCCACTCCCGTGCAAAACCCGCAGCACTGCGCTCTGACTATTTTCATTACTGGCAGGCCGGCATCCTTATGGTAAATGCCGTCCCTTCCCCCTCTTTGCTGTCAACCTCTATAAAGCCCCCGTGGGATTTAATTATACCGTGAACAACGGTCAATCCCAAGCCGGTCCCTCCGTATCTGCAGGTAAAGAACGGGTCAAAGATGTTCTTAAGGTCCTGTTTGCTGATACCGCAGCCGTTGTCCGATATCTTTATCTCGACCTGGTCCCGTCCTTCGGGACATATCCTTGAGAGTTCTATCTCCACCCTGCCTCCTTTTTCCACCGCGCTCTCAGCGTTCTGCAAAAGGTTTAGGAAGACCTGAAAAAGCTTCTGCATATCGGCGGAGATCTTCATTTTGCCTTTAGACTCTAAAGACAAACTGACGCCTTTGGCATCATACTGGGGCTTGACAAAATCCAGCGCTTCGCCCGCCAGCTCTTTGAGGTCAAAGGTTTCTATCTTAAGGTCCGAGGCTCTAACATAGCCGAGCATGCTGTCAATTATCCTGTCCATGCGGCCGATCTCTCTCGGGATTATTTTAAGATAATGGGATCTGTACTCCGGGTCGTCAAATTTTCTGCTCAGCAGCTGTGACAGGATCTTGATGGAAGAAAGAGGGTTCTTTATCTCGTGGGCCATGCCCGCGGCCATGGTCCCCAGGGCTTCAAGTTTTTCGGATCTTATCCTGCCGACATTATCGGACCTTGTAAAAACGGCCGTCACTCCCCTTGGCCGGCCCTTGTAATCCTTGAGCGCATAGGCAACGGCTATCCGGCAGGTCTTTTCTTTTTTTCCGGAAATGCTTATCCGTTTTTCCCGGGCTCCGCCGGGGCCAAGCGCTTCTTCTATAAAAGAGATGACTTCCGGATCACCGGAAAAGAAGGTTTTATATTTTTGCGGTTTTGGACCCGAGAGTTTTCTTCCGAAAAGCTCTTCGGCAGCGTCATTGTACGAAGTGATGAGACCGCTGCTGTCGATGGTTATCAATGCATCGGGCATATCGACAGTTTATCGTGCTTCTTTTGCCCGGATTTCACAAAAGGCCGCTTTTTCTGATCCTTTCGACAGCCTCTTTTATCCTGGCCTCGTCAGCGGTGATGCAAAACCTTACATATCCCCTGCCGCTGCCGCCGTAGCCGCTTCCCGGAACTACCAGCACGGCGCATTTGTCAAGAAGCGCGGCGCAGAACTGCTCGTCGGTATATCCTTTCGGCACGGGCACCCAGACATAAAAGGTGGCTTTTGTATACTCAAGCTTCCAGCCCATTGAGTTGAGCCCGTCAACAAGGGTTTTCATCCTTTTTTCGTACATCAGGTTGGTATTTTCGGTAAAACCGCCGGACCCGTCGAGCGCTTCGATAGCGGCCCTCTGAATAGCCTTAAAAGCGCCTGAATCTATATTGGTCTTTACGACAGCAAGGGCTTTCAGCGCCTCTTTGCTGCCCACAGCCATGCCTATTCTCCAGCCGGTCATGTTGAAGGTCTTAGAAAGCGAATGGAACTCGACCGCAACATCCTTTGCCCCGGGGATCTCAAGAATGCTCTGTCCCCTGTAGCCGCCAAAGGTTACTTCGGAATAGGCCAGGTCCGAGCAAAGCACGATGTCGTTATCCTTGCAGAAATTAACGGCATTCGTTAAGAACTCGGGAGTTGCCACTGCGGAGGTCGGGTTGTTGGGATAATTGATGAACATCACTTTTGCCTTTTTGGCGGTCTCTTTTGGGATGGAAGAAAGGTCAGGCATAAAACCGTTCTCTTTTGTAAGCGGCATAAAATACGGCTCTCCCTGCGCAAGCAGCGTGCACATCTTATATACAGGATAAGAGGGGTCCGGAATAAGAGAGATATCGCCCGGATCAAGGAGGGCAAAGAGCATGTGGGCTATCCCTTCTTTGGATCCGATCAGGGACATGACCTGCGTTTCAGGGTCAAGCTCAACGCCGAACCTCTTTTTGTACCAGTCTGAAACAGCCTTTCTGAATTCTTTTGTTCCCTCATAGGGAGGATAATTGTGGGTAGCAGGGTCATCTAGGGCTTTTTTCATTGCGTCTATAATGTATTTAGGCGTCGGCTGGTCCGGGTCCCCGATAGAGAGATCTATGATATCCGCCCCTTTGGCCAGAGCGCTTGCTTTCTTCTTATCTATCTCGGCAAACAGGTATTTTGGTATCTTTGAGATCCTTTGGGTGTGCTTCACTCTAAGCCCCTCCGGTTAAATTATACCTGAAATCAGCACTAAAATGACACGATACATTTGTAGCGGTCCAAAATCAGAAAAAGGAGAAGAATAATGGGTTTTCCTGCGGGATTGGCAGTTGCAGGGCTGTTCAGCGCTGGAGGTTCTATGCTTTCACAGGGAAAAAGACGAAGACATGTTAAAGAATTAGAGACAAAGCTGGAAAATGCCGGCAATGATCCCTATAAATACTCGCTGACAAGGCATGAATTGGACCAGGCAAGGCTTTCGATGGCCGCCGGTTCCCCAAGGTCAAAACTGCTTCATATTCTTACTCTTGGGCTAAGCACCACCCTGGGCAACAACACGCTTAAAGCAGAAGAAAACAAAATAGGCGCAGAAGTGCTCGCCCTGGCCTCCCCCGACCTGACCGATAAAGGCTCCATGTATTATCTGCTGTTCAAGGCAATGGATCCCGGAACAAGCCTGCGGGTAAGGACAGATGTAGCCGTGTTTCTGGCAGGCAGACCTCAACAGACAAAAGATGAATTGATCGATCTGTTGACCGCCGGCAAAAAAAGCTCCGGCATGGATCATAATTTCTATCTGGAATTGGACCGCCTCGGCAACAGCCGCCTCGCGGTCGGGAAAAGACAATTCCAAAACGCCAGAGAGTTTATGCTTTCATGCCTTAGAGGAGAACAGAGCTCTGATGCTGCGGCCAATACTAAAGCAGCCGCTCCCGCAACGCCGGCCGCCGGCAAAGAACCGGCAGTTTTGAGAAAACCACTGAGGCGCTCAGCAACCGCTCATGTGCCGCAGCCTGAAAGGGTTGGAGGCTTTAAGGGCACATCCAGCTGGTTCAGGGCCATTTATTAAAGCTTTTTGGCGCCGATATAGACCGCCGCACAGGCACTGAGAAGCAAATAGTTGTAGATAAAATCCTCTGCCGGTATCGTAAAGAACCTGATGTTTGAGATATGAAGTGAGCTGTAGGATACTACCGGCAAAGCGGTCAAAATTGAATTAAAGACCAGGAAAAGCCCAAAACAGATGATCAGATAGCCCCAATAATTCCTTGACCGTAAGATATCCGGAAAAAACCTTTCAGCGGCCAAAATAAATGCAGCCGTAAGTTCGACCACTAGCACTGTATAGAGCCTGCTGGGAAAAGCCAGGGCAAAAAGCAGAAGCGCCGCAACAACAGCATAGATCCACCTTCTATTGATGTTAATGACCTTGTCCCCGATAAAAACCTCCAGACACTCCAAAATAAAAAGGCAGCTGAACGGGACCGCGACAAAAAATAGGGCCTCTTCCAGCGGCAGCCCCGCAAGCTTGAAACCGCTTATATAGGCCGGATTAAAGGACCAAACGCCGATCTTTGTAAATATGATATCCCACAGCACAAAAGGAATGCCGACCGCTAAAATTGAAAGAAAGACCGCTTTGTACCTTTTTCGGTATCTGACAGGTGCAAGATCGCCGAACAAAAGCGGAAAACTTACGATCAACAGGTCCAGCGCAAGATATAAACTCATTTCTTCTTTCCTCCATGAATAATAATATTTTTCAGCGCACAGAGCAGTATCTTTGTGCGGGAGGGTTTGACCTTTTTCGAAAAAACAATGAGAGGGTCTTTTTTTATCTGATGTGCCGTCCAGTCATACATGTCCGAGGCTGTCTTTACGGGAACCAGATATCTTTTTGGCAGGAATCTGAACCCGGCAGAGGCATCTTCCATCCATGTCCCATACCTTTTGATCTGAAGTGCGATCAGATCTCTAAAGGCATCTTTTGAGGCCGAAGCGCTGCAAAAGTCTTTGGCGCTCAAGCCAAAGCGATCGATCTCGTCCTGCGGCAGATAAATCCTTCCAAGCGCAAGGTCTTCTTTTATATCCCTTATAAAATTGATAAGCTGCATAGCCTTTCCAAGTTGTCTGGCACAGTTGTCCGCCTCTTTGGGAAGATCCATTATCCTTGCCATCATAAGCCCGATCACTTCCGCGGACCCGTAGATATACTCTTCCAGCTCTTTGATGTCGCGATAGGAAGTTTTGACAAGGTCTTTTTCCATGGAGGACAAAAAAGCGGCGGCCCAGGCCGGCTCAAAACCTTTTTCTCGGGAAAGCCGGACAAATCCTCCTATAACGCTGTTCCTGCTTTTTTGATTGCTAGCGGCTTTTTCGTATTCCTTCTTGAAAGAATAAAAGCCTTCCTTATCCTGAGGAACGCTGTCAACAAGATCATCTGCCGTCCTTACAAAAGCATACAGTTTAAAGACATCCTCTCTGGCCTTTTGCGGAAAGAACATGGATGAAAAGTAGTAGGTCGTGCTGCCGGAGCGGAATATCTTATCAAGAACTTTGTCCGGCATATTTTTCTTTTATGGAAGAAGCACAGATCTGCGCGCTTATGAGGACCATCGGGACCCCTATCCCGGGATGGTTGTAGGCCCCGCAATAATAAAGGCCGTCCGCTTTTTTACTCTTTCTGGCAGGCCTGAAAACTGCCGTCTGAAAAAGGGTGTGGGAAAGCCCCAGAGATGTTCCCTTGTATGAGTTATATTCCCTGATAAAATCGTTATGGGCAAAATCTCTTTTCACTATGATCGAGTCCTTTATGCTATCTCCGCACAGCTTTTCCAGGTGAGCTATGGTCTTATTAAAGTACTTTTCCCTTATCTGCGGCAGGTCCTCTATTCCCGCTGCAACGGGAACAAGGACAAAAAGGTTTTCGCAGCCTTCGGGAGCCACGGACGGGTCGGTTTTTGACGGACAGCTCACATAAAAAGATGGGTTGTCAGGCCACTGCGGCCGTTTAAAAATTGTGTCAAAATGCTCGCTCCATTTTTCATCAAGGTACAGGTTGTGATGCTGCAGTCCTTTTATCCTCTTGTTGAGCCCCAGGTATATAAGGTAAGCCGAGGGCCCCATCTTTCTGCTTTCCCAGTAGCGCCTGCCGAAAGAGCGCCATTCTTTATCAAGCAGTTTTGACTCGGCATGCTCGTAATCGGCATTAACGACAACCAGGTCGCACGGATAGCTGCCCAGGTCCGTTTCTACTCCGCAGACCCTGCCGCCGGACACTTTTATCTTCTTCACCTCTTCACTAAGCCTGATCTCTACCCCGTTTTCCGAAGCGACTTTTTCAAGCGCCTCCGTGATACGGCCCATTCCGCCCATGGGGTACCAGACACCGAGACCAAAGTCGACATGGCTCATTATCGAATAAAGAGCAGGGGTATTGTCGGGAGATCCTCCCAGAAAGACCATAGTGTACTCGAGGACCTTGCGCAGTTTGTCGCTCTTAAAATACCTTCGCGCGAATTTATCCACGCTTTCAAAAATATGGAGCCTGAGCCCCTGTGTTATCAGGCGCAGGTCAAAAAAGTCCATAACGGAAGAAAAATCCCTGTACAGGAATTCCTTCATGGCTATGTCATACTGGTATTTTGCCGCTTCAAGATAGCGGCGCAGCTTTTTAGCAGATCCGGGCTCGATACCTTCAAAAACCTTTTCTATTCCATCCATGGATGAGGGTATATCAATTGGAGCAGAGTCCCCGAAAAAGACCCTGTAATTGGGGTCGAGACGCTTTAACTCGAAGAGGTCGCTGATCTTTTTTCCAAAAATAGAGAAATAGTTCTCGAACACTTCCGGCATTAGGTACCAGGAAGGCCCCATGTCATAGACAAAACCTTTTTCCCTCCATACCTGCGCTCTGCCGCCGGCTTGGGAGTTCTTTTCTATTACTGTTACCGAAAATCCGTCCCTGGCAAGCAGGTTGGCAACGGCAAGGCCGCCAAATCCGGCGCCGATAACTATGATCTTTTTTTTGTTCAAGATACTGACCTTAAAACGCCTTCGAACACTTTTTCCGCCGGACCTCTCATAATAATGTGCTTGTCCTGTTCCCATTCTATTTCCAGGTCGCCTCCGGGCAGATGAACAGCTACCTTTCTGTCGGCAAGCCCGTTAAGGATAGCCGCGGCAACCGCCGCGCAGGCCCCGGTCCCGCAGGCAAGGGTCTGTCCCGCTCCTCTTTCCCATACCTTGAGGTCCATTTCGCTGCGGCTTATGACCCTGGCAAATTCCACATTGGTCCTGTCGGGGAACTGAGGAAGGTTTTCTATGACCGGCCCGATCTGCGCAAGATCTACCGCCTTTAGGTCATCCACAAAGATGACGCAATGCGGGTTCCCCATAGAGATCTTGTTGATCTTATAGGAAGCCCCCTCAACCTTGAGAGTTTCGTTAAGAGCCTCTTCTTTGGGGACACCCATATCAACTTCTACGCCGATGAATTTGCCGTCATCCTCAATGATCGCCGGAATAATTATCCCCGCCAATGTCTCAACGGAAATGATGTCGGACCGCTCAAGTGCGGCAACGGGGGGATCGGGTACGGGCAGGACTTCGGCGAGCTCAGTCGAGTCGCGGCTGCCTGCCCCTTCAGGCCCATCCGCACCTATTTTATTCTCCCAAGTATATCTGGCAAAACACCTGATCCCGTTGCCGCACATCTCGGCCTCGGAACCGTCGGAATTGATTATCCGCATCCTGTAATCGGCCTTTTCGGAAGGCAGGGCCAGGATAAGACCGTCGGCGCCTATCCCGAAATGTCGGTCGCAGATGCGGCGTGCGAGCAGCGGCAGATCGCGACCAGCCCTTACAATATCCGGATATTGTATCCCGTCAATGATCACAAAATCATTGCCGGCGCCCTGCATTTTTACGAACGGTATGTCGCGCATGTTGTCTCCGATTCCCAGACCGAGGTCCTGTCCATCTGGACACCGGCCCCCGGCAGGCCTTTGAGCCTTGAACTGTACTCATTATATATTCTTTTTGCCAGGTTTTCTGCTGTGGGATTTTCGGCCCCAAAAGGTGCGGTCTCATTTAGGTTTTTGTGATCAAAAGCCTGCAGGATATCCTTAAGAATTTTTTTTGCTTCTTTAAAGTCGAACAGCATCCCGACGCTGCCAAGTTCTACTCCCTTTAAAAATACCTGCACTTTCCAGGTATGCCCGTGAAGATTTTCGCAGGGACCTTCATAGCCGACCAGTTGATGGGCCGCCGCAAACTTGTCTTCCACCATCAGTTCGAACATAGCTACACCTGCTTTCTTCCGGCCCTGCCAAGGCTGACCTGCCTTACATTTAAGAGCGGCCTTCCAAGGAGCTTTGACCCGATATCCGAAAAGACCGCCGTTTGCCCGCTCACAAAGAACTGGTAATTGGGTTTTGCGGAAGACCCGGGCCGCTGGCTCAGCAGCCCGCGCTCCTTGAGCAGTTTTTTCACCTCTACAACGGCTTGTTCCGCAGGATCAACGAACTTGATCTTTATCCCTGTGATCTGTCTAAGGACCTTTGTAAGGTGCGGATAATGAGTGCAGCCCAGTATAAGAGTGTCTATCCCTGCTTTCATAAGCGGCTTAAGGTACTGGGCAGCCACCTTTTTGGTCTCTTCCGCTTCAAAAAATCCGCCCTCTACCAGCGGCACAAAAAGCGGGCAGGCGGCCGCAAAAACCTGGGAATCCCTGCTTAATTTTTTTATTGCGCGCTGGTAAGCCCCCGAATCCACTGTGGCCTGCGTAGCGATCAGGCCTATCTTACCTGTTTCGGTAGCCGATACCGCAGACCTTGCGCCGGGTTCTATCAAGGATACTATGGGAACTTTGTAGCGGTCCTTTACCAGGGGATAGGCAACTGCAGAAGAGGTGCCGCATGCCATTATCACGAGTTTTGCCCCCGCCTGAACAAGAAAGCTTATTATCTCCTGATTGAATTTGACTATCTCCTGCGGCAAGCGCCCTCCATAGGGAACCCTTGCAGTATCGCCGAAATAGATCATGTCCTCACCGGGGAGCTGCTTTATGGCTTCCTTGAACACCGAAAGCCCTCCAACACCGGAATCGAACATAGCGATAGGAGAAGCCGGGGACACTTTGTGGGCGGAGGCTCCCTCCGATGCCTTTGGCACTATTCTTTCGGATGCCACGGATCTGGGAGGAGTGACCTCAGACATCTTATCTAACCCTCGCTATTATCTCAAAATATTCTTTTACTCCGTCAAAAACGCTCTTTGCCGCTTTTTCCTGAAAGCCGCTGTCCAGCGCCAGCCTTTCCTCCTCCGGATTGCTTATGTAGACCGGCTCCAAAAGAGCCGCCGGCATCTCAACATTTGCTATCACAAAGAACTTGACCTTGGAAAAGGCCCTGTTCTCCCTCCTAAGGTCCTCAAGCAGCCTGCGGTGAATGACCGAGGCCAGCAGCTTGCTGTTGGGATTATAGTAATAAGTCTCGGTGCCCGCGGTCGTCGTCTTATAAAAAGAATTATAGTGCATGCAGAGCAGAATGTCAGCTTTGTTGCGGTTGGCAAAGTCCACCCGGTTCTGGAGGCTCATATCCATGTCATCCTCCCTGGTAAGGAGGACGGCGGCCCCGGCATCGGAAAGCATTTTGGCAAGCAGCTGCGCTATGGCAAGGTTGAGGTCCTTTTCTTTGACGCTTTCTCCAGAATAGCCGAAGGCGCCGGGATCGCTGCCTCCGTGTCCGGGGTCCAAAACTATCACTTTGCCCTTTAAGGCTTTGACGATCTTGGTCTTTCGAGCGGCCACCTCGGCTTTTTCCACATAAATAGAGATGGTCTTTTTATCTTCAGAGACTTTAAGGTCATAATTGAGCTCTTTCTGAAGGTCGATCACGACTCTCGAAACAAGAGGCTCTATCATGAACTGGCTGGCCCTGACACGCAGGACCCCGCCTTTACCTATCTCAAGATATTTTTGCGCCTCAAAAGCGGACCCGGGGATATCCACGATCAGCCTGTCAGGGTTGGCGAGCCTTTTTACCTGCGGCTCCGCCCGTTTTGTCATGGAGATATCGATCTTTACGGCTTCCGCTTCTTCGGTTGCCCTGATGCTGCTTACCGCCGGAGGAAATGACACCAGCAGGCCGTTCTCCACCGCTTTGATATCGTAGCTTTGCGGCTCAAGAAGATAGATACCTATGCTTACCGAGCCGTCCCGTTTCTGCAGGGCTTTAACGCCTTTTATCCCGTCCTGGTTAATAGAGAGCCTGTCCTGATCAAGGTCAAGGATAAAACCCGGGATACTCACGGCAAGAAGGAGCGGCTCTTCTCTGGTCTTTGATTCCCAGGTCACCACCTGAGAATTGGAGGAGATAAATACATATTTTTTCCCTTCATGCTCGGGATAAGAAATACCGTTGATCAGGGGAAGTACACTCAGAGCTTTTGAAGTCTTATCCCACAGGACTGAATATCCAAGCCATTTAACAGTTGAAACCAGAGGCACATAAATACGCCCTTTTATTTTTTTGGCCGGTCTGGCCATGACGCGTTCAACTTCTCCAATCGCCATCTTATTTGAGTTAAGGTAGAAATTTACATCGCTTGCCCCGGAAAACGAGGCCTTGATCGAAAGTCCTCCCCTGCCGGAAGAGACCTTGTACCCCAGGGACTCAAAAAGGGTTTTGACAGGTACCATCAGGACCCTTTTGTCGAAAACCTGGAAAGCTCCCGTATCCAGTCTTGTCCCCTCGGCATAAATGGAGAACTTAGGAGACTTTGACAGGTCCGGAAGGGTTATCTTTTTGGGCGGGGCTATCACCACCTGCGGCAAAGTGTTCTCTTTTTCTGCGGGCTGTAACTCTTCGGCAGAAGGCTGTTTTACTTCTGCTGCGGCCACTTCTTCAGCACCGGGAAATTTAAGGGCCAGCCGCTTACCGTCATTTTCGCTTACAAGTTCGGGAACGGCTGTGGCACCAAGATCAACCACAACTCTTGCCACATCAGGACTATAGCTGTTCTGGGCCCATCTTACTTTCGAAAAATTCTTCCCGGCAGAAACTATTTCCTTTTTTCCGCCATTCCAGACTGAGCCCTCAAAATCAAGGACCAGCCTGTCCGGCTCTTTTAAGAAGAACTGCCTGACTTTTGGCTGAGAAGAAAAGTCCATGACCACCTGTTCCCCGCTTGCCCGGGCCTCAACGGATACGCTGAGCAGTTCCTGCCCAAAAGAGCAGGCAGCCATGATAATTGTAAAGACCAGGATGTAAAGTTTCTTCATTATTCTGCGGGCCCGCCCAGAAGTTCTATCAGCTTTTCCCTTGTGTTCAGAGACGGGTCGTCCAGCACTTTTTCGAGCAGGCCGCCGAGGGCCTCCCCGACCCTGGGCCCGGGTCCTATTCCAAGAGCTTTCATAACATCGTTGCCGCTGACCTTGAGCTGCGAAACCGTCAGGGCATCGTTTTTTTCAAGGATCTTCTTTATCCTTTGCTTAAGTTCCTCCACATGTCCTCCGGATTTTTCTCTCTTCATCGCGGTAAGATCGGCCTTCCTTAAAACAAAAAGGTCTTCAAGATTGTCTGCGCCTACCCTGCTGATGAACCTGCGGACGGCAGAATCGCTCCACTCCTGCGTGTAGTTGAACATATGGTTCTTGACCAGGTTCTTAACCCTGGCCGTTTCTTCGTTGCTGAATCTGAGCCTCTGCATTACGGTCTCAACTGTTTTTTCGCCTGCCTGGTCGTGGTCATAAAAAGTATCGCCCTTTTTGCAGGCAGGCTTGGCTATATCGTGAAAAAGCGCAGCCAGCCTGACAAGAGGAAACTCAGCAGGAGCTTGGTCGCAGGCGGACAGATTATGCTTATAAACATCCTCAATATGATAAGGCTTTGGCTGCTCTACCCCTATGCCCTCTTCAAGTTCCGGTAAGACCTCTTTCAAAAGGCCTGTCTTTCTCATGTACTCTATCCCGATAGAAGGTTTTGGGCAGGCCAGCATCTTTACCAGCTCTTCCCTAACACGCTCCGGAGAGACCTTTTTGAACACGGACAGGGCCCTTGTTATAGACTTAAGGGTCTTTTTTTCTATCTCAAAACCCAGTTTGGCGGCAAACCTGCATGCCCTGAGAGCTCTAAGACCATCCTCGGCAAAGCGCACAGAGGGGTCTCCCACCGCGCGGATAAGCTTCTTTTTTATGTCGTCCCGGCCTTTTGCAACATCTATAAGTTCCTGTTTTATGGGATCGTAGGCAATGGCATTGACGGTAAAATCCCTTCTTTTCAGGTCCTCTTCGATGCTCTTTGTAAAGGTCACGATGTCGGGCCTTCTGCCGTCGCTGTAGCGCTCGTCCTGTCTAAATGTTGTGACCTCGTATTCCCCGCCTTTTACAATAACGGTCACGGTGCCGTATTTGACGCCGGTGGGAACAACTTTGTCCCCGCTAAAGATCTCCTCCACTCTGGCAGGAGCAGCCTCGGTAGCAATGTCCCAGTCATAGACCGGGGAGCCCATCAAAAGGTCCCTAACCGCACCGCCCACAAGATATGCCTTTGCCCCGCTCTTTGCCAGGGTGTTTATTATATAAGATACGCCTTCGGGAAGAGTGAACATTGTGGTTTCAGTTTACAATAAACAAAGGCTTTAATGCAACAAATAGACCGTAAAATCGTTGGGCAGATAACCTCTGCTTATGCGTATGTCGGAAGTGATTTCACTAAGGTCCTGCATGACCTCGTTATCATCGTGAAAATAAAAGCGCTCAAGTTCCTTTCCCAGCTCTCTTCTTGGTATAAGCGATATCCCTTCCCTGCTCTGAAAATTGACCGCGACCCCGCGCCTTGAAGCATTGAACAGCCGGGACAGTTCCTGCGTGTAATAGCGGCGGATGTCGAAATCCCGAGAGAACCTGAGATTGAATATTCCCGAACACAGGACGATATCAAACTTTTCTTCATATATTGATGCATCCTTGATCCTGAACTTTGCCTCCGGAAGCTGTTTGCCGGCTTCTTTTAGGAAAGCCTCGTTTATGTCCACACCGGTATAATCTATCTTCCAATTTTCCAGAAGCCCGTTTACTTTGAGGAATTTGTATAAATGCCCCAGGCCGCAGCCCATGTCGAGCAGGCTGACGGCCCCTGCAGTATCCACCATCGAAAATATCTTGAGGAGTTCGATAAAGCGCTGGTTTTGCGAAGCTTCTGATCCCCAGTGAAGTGCGCTGACGCTGTAGCCGTGCTTTTTTAAAAGAGGCGTAAAGAATTCGTTCTGCTTTTTTAAGTATTCATTTTCCATTTTACTGTCCCCCGCGGTGGAAACACCGCCCAGAAAAGTGTATCATACTCTGTTAAAAGGAGAAAATACATGAAAAGGACACTGCTGCTTGCATTATCGGCTGCAACTATTCTTGTTTCAGCCTGTTTTGCGGCAATGCCCTACGCTCCGGAAAATGTGATAGCTATACACATAGGGCCGAAGAACCCGACTTTTGACGAAGCCCAGTTCCCCGACATAAGATTTTATTACACCCCGGGTCTTAAATGGGCCGCCGAAAAGACGACAGGAAAACCGGAGCTGCTGGCCGATTGGATCAACAAAAAAGGCTTGAGGATGGATGAGGCGATCGTTCTGGACAAGAACGCTAATGTAGCGTTCAAGAACATCCTTATGAGCTTTAAAAAAATAGTTGACGCCAACAGCCAGGGGGACCTTGACACCATGGGCAATGTTCTAAAGAATGTGGTCGAAGAGAACAAGCCCGCCCCTTATGTGAGCAGCAAGCCTTTTGATCCTTCCGATATAAGCCTGCTTGGACAGAAGTTGCCTGATCTTTTGCTGCAAGACTCTTTCGGAAAGCCGGTTTCGCTGGCATCCCTTGTCAGTTCAAATGACAAGCCCAAGCTCCTCTTTTTTTACAGGATACCGAGCACTCATGTCTTCAGGGACATCAGTGAGTCGATGAAGGATGTCACTTCTCCGCTACAGATGCTTGGGGCCGTATCGGAACAGTCGGTGGGAGACGAGTACCTTGCAATACTAAAGCGGTTCGAGGACGACCTTTACTGCAGATAAAGGATAGTCTGGCACGGGACATTGTTGGGACCGAACATGGAACTCGGAACACAGAGCTCAGAACTCAGGGTCCCTTTAACTATGTTCTGTGATCTATGATCTAAGCTCTATGCTCTCAATTTTGGAGCTGGCGGGAGTCGAACCCGCGTCCGAAAAGACAGAGACCCAAAGACCTACAAGCTTAGCCCTCTATTGATTTTTGTCGCCCGCATGATATAGCCAAGGACGGGGCCATCAGGCAGGCCAGCCTTCTGTTTAGATTCCCCTCGCCCGCCGCAGGCGCGCGGGCTCGGGTATCCGGTATTATGACGTTCAAACCCGGACCTGCCGAAAAGTCCGGAGAACGGGCAGCCTAATTAATTAAGCTGCGGCGCCAACATGAGCGAATGAAGGTGCGAAACCTTCAAACCACTGCACATTAGCCATTGCTTGTTTTACGTCAGCATTTATGACGCGCTGCCATTATTTACGAGGAAAGCAGCACCCTCGGCTTGCACTCCGGGCCCCCAAACCTTTCCGTCGAGACCCTTACAGCCCCTCGACTCTCCTTCGACTCACTCACTCCGTTCGTTCGCTCAGGATCGCTCGGGGTAAACCCCCTATTAGCTACAAATGGATACCTTTGATTTCTTGATCCAATATGGACAGGAAGCCCTTTACCTGGTCCTCGGAAAGTTCGTGTTCAAGGATATCTGCCAGGCCCTGCCAGGCTTGGGCCTCTTCCATCAGGTCCTTGTTGCTTTTTATCTTATCAAGTTCATCTTCTATCTCTTTTTGCAGTTTTCTGTTTGCTTCTTCCATGGCGGCCTGCGGCTCCGAAAGGCCTGTCTCTTTTATGGCCTTTTGAATGACCTCGTCAAAAGAGATCTCCCTTTCCTTTGCATCCTGCGCAAGGGCTGCCATCCTTACCGCAAGGCCCTGCGAATCCATCTGAAAAGGTTCTCTTGAAACTCCTGCCCTTTCCGGGGCCTTGGACTTGGCCGCCTCGCTCGTCTGCTCGGTCTTCTTTGGCTGGTTAGGCGGGACTATCGGCGCCGGTATCGAACCTGGTATCTTTACCATTTTATCCCCTTCCTATTTAAGGCTGTCTTTGTTCTGCGCCAGGAGTTTTGCCAGTTTAATGGCATGATAGCTGGAAAAACCCGGGAACTGCCGGTTTATTTCCTGCTCGGCCGCTTTAACCACATCAAGCATGGTTTTCTGGTTTTTGGCCCCTTGTTTTTGAGACGATTGTTTTCCTATTTTAGCCACGCCTGTCAACGAGTTCCCTCCCCATTTCCCTGTCAAGGTCCTTCTTCCTTATGACCTCTTTCTTATCGAACAGTTTTTTGCCTTTTCCCACCCCGAGCTCCACTTTTGCAAAATTGCCCGAAAAGTACATTTTTAAAGGCACTATCGCCAGGCGCTTTTCAAAATACCTGGCGGACAGTTTCTTTATTTCCGGCTTAGAAAGGAGGAGCTTTCTCTGCCGCAGAGGGTCCGCCTCATCAGCCCCGGAAAATTTGTACGGGGTTATGTGCATTCCAAAGACCCAGAGCTCCTCTTTTTCTGGCCTTACAAAGCTCTCTTTTAAGCTGACCCTCCCGGCTCTGACGGATTTTACCTCGCCGCCCTTTAACACTATCCCGGCCTCGTACTTTTCCAGGATATGAAGATCATAATAGGCCTTGCGGTTTTCCGCAACTGTTTTATGATACTTTGGCATTGTATTATAACACCTTGTCAAAGGGCCATCAAGGAAATGATGGCCTTCCTTATGGACTCGTTCTCAAGGTCCTGCGAGGCTTCTATTGGAGCGCCGATATTGATGCGCACGGTACTTGGCCTGATCATATAGCTTCCTTTTTTTTGAATATCAAAACTTCCCGTGATCCCTATCGGAACTATTTTTGCCTTGTTCTGCAGGGCAAGGAACAGGCTTCCCTTTTTGAACTCCCCCACTTTTCCTTCCCGGCTCCTGGTGCCTTCGGGAAAGACCATGAAGATATCACCTCTGGAAACTCTTTTTGAAGCCGTTATCAGGGTCCTCATCGCTGCTCTGGGGTCCTTTCTGTCAACCGCGATATCACCCCTTTTGCCCATGTACCAGCCCATGATGGGCACTTTGAATAGTTCTTTTTTTACTATAAAACTGAACGGCTTTTTAATGGAAGCCATAAGGCAGGGAATGTCAAAATTGCTCTGGTGGTTGGCAACATATACTTTTGGGCCGTCAAATTCGAGGTTTTGCAGGCCATCTATTTGAACTCTTATCCCGCACAGGCGCAGAAAAAATCCCGCCCAGACCACCGAATTTTTCCAGTAGATGGTGTTCTTATCCGCTCCAAAGCGGTCCTGTACTATCGCCGAAAGTGTCCAGTAGAACACACCCATCAGGGCCATAAAATAAGCCCATAAGGTTTTTACAAGTATTGCCATGGCTATACAAATATATCACAAAGAGTGAAATTATTGAATTGCATAGCGATATATAATTTGGAAGCATGGAAATAACAGCAGTTGAAAAAGACAGGGAAGTATGCGGCGCCGGAATAAAGAGTAAAGCTCCGCAAGCAAAAAGCTCTCAGGCCAAAAAGTGCAAATACCTTGCAGGTACCGATTGCGTGGCGCCCTCGGCCTGGTTCGAGCTCTGCAAGACCTGTCCTTACGGCTATATCTATTGTTTCGGGGCTATTGTGAAGAACCTTTACCAGAAAACCGTAGGCCTTGCTATAAACATCCTCCTAAGGGACAAGGACATCAATCGCATTCAATAACTCGCAGCACTTCTTCCCTGGTCGTGAGACCCTCTCCGGCTTTCTTGAGCCCATCCTCCATCATAGTAAAGATCCCGCATATATCGGCCAGTTCCTCGGGACGGGCTCCTTTGCAGATCACCTGCCTTGCCTTTTCGTCCACTTCCAGGAGTTCAAAGATGGAGGTCCTGCCCTTGTAGCCGGAATAGGAACACCCGGGGCACGGAGGGCACTTTCTCCTGACAAGGCGCTGCGATAAGACCGCGGTTATTGAAGAAGCGGTCAGATAGGGCTCTATCCCCATATCGATAAGACGCTGGGCCGCGGCGCAGGCAGTTTTTGTGTGCAGGGTGGCAAGAACAAGATGCCCCGTCAGCGAGGCGGTCACGGCTATCCTTGCGGTTTCCTCGTCCCTGATCTCGCCGACCATTATGATATCCGGGTCCTGCCGCAGTATTGAGCGAAGTCCTTTAGAAAAAGTGAGGCCGGTCTTCTCGTTGACAAGGACCTGGGTAATGCCGCAAAGCCGGTATTCCACGGGGTCTTCTATTGTGGTAATGTTCTTTTCGCAGGAATTGAGCTTGTCCAGAGCCGCATAAAGAGTGGTGGTCTTGCCGCAGCCGGTCGGGCCCGTCACAAGAATAAGTCCGTTGGGTCTTTTTATGAGGCGCAGAAATCTGGCCAGACAGTCTTTGCCCATTCCCAGCTCTTCCAGCGAAAGCGCTGTGGTGCGGGGATCAAGCAGGCGCACCACAGCTTTTTCTCCAATGACCGTGGGAAGTATGGAAACCCGTATATCAACATCCTTGCCGTCTATATTAAGGCGCGATCTTCCGTCCTGCGGCAGGCGCGTCTGTCCGATGTCAAGATCTACAATGACCTTTATCCTGGCTATAAGTGAAGGCACCATGGAGCGGTGCACGGTAAGAGCCTCGCAAAGAATCCCGTCTATCCTGTACCTTATCTTGAGCATGGCGTCCTGCGGCTCAAAATGGATATCGGAAGCTTTCTTTTTTACGGCTTTTTCAAGGACATCATCTATCAGCGCCGCGGCGCCGCTGGATCCCGGTGTTTTTATGAGTTGTTCCATCAAAATGAAATCCTAAGAGGGCGTAAACATATCCGTTCTGTACCCTAAGACCGTTGAACCTGACCCCTCTTTCCCTGCAGATCTCCATAAAAAGGTCAAAGACATAGTTGGCCCCTCTTTCTTCAACAAGCCTTTTGTAGGAGAGCTCCGTGAATACCGGGACTTTGTAAAGATGGAAACCCCTGTCAGAAAGTTCCGGGCTGATGCAGCTTGCTATCATGATTTCACCTCCCGAAAGCATGGATAGCAATTTTGGCGCCAAGCCCCGGGGACGAGGGCACAGGGTTTGGTGTGCGGGATTTTTCAACACCTTCTACAATAGGAGAGCTTTCTGCGCGGCTTTCATCATGACCTCAACCGGAGCCTCTAAACCCGTGAACAGTTTGAAGGAAGCAGCTCCTTGACGCACCAGCATGCCAAGTCCCGTTGCCGCAGCAGCTCCTTTAGCCCTGGCCTTTTTTACCAGGAGCGTCTGGGACGGGTTATAGACCAGGTCATAGACCGTCTGACGGGGGGAAAATACCGCGCCTTCCGGTACCGGGCAGGCTTCTTCCTGAGGGAACATGCCCACGGGAGTGCAGTTTATTATGATGTCAACTTTGCCAAACAGTTCTTCCAGTTCTGTTGGAGATTTTACAGCACTGATAGAGGTCATGGATGTCCCGCTGAGCTCCTTTGCCAGTTTCTGCGCCTTCTGCGTCTCGACATCATGGGTAAAGACCGCTCCGCAGGCGCTTTTGCAAAGCCCCGCGCAGACCGCTCTTGCACCGCCGCCCGCCCCCAGCACAAGAGCCATCTTTCCGTCCGGGCTTACGCCGGCATCATGTTTAAGAGAATCCAGAAAGCCGGTCATGTCCGTGTTGTAGCCCAGCAGTCTGCCGCTTTTGTTGACAACAGTGTTGACCGCCCCGATCAGCCGTGCCTCTTCGTCTATCCCGTCCAGGAACTGCACAACCTTTTCTTTGTAAGGGACCGTTACATTGGCCCCTGCGACATCGGGAAGTCTCAGGCTTTCCACCGCCTTTTTCAGGTCCTCTTCCTTTACCTGCCTTGCGAGGTATTCAAAATCCAGCCCCAGCTTTTTATAGGCGGCATTATGCATCTGAGGCGAGATGCTGTGCTCAACCGGATTCCCAATGAGATAGACGAATTTTCTTGGCATGCTAGGGAAATTATAGCATCCATAAGTGTTATAATACATATAGATGACTTCCGAAAAAGAACAATTAAAAGCTCTCCTCAAGCAAAGAGCCGTCAAAACCGGGCAGTTCAAGCTTTCTTCGGGCGGAACAAGCGATTTTTATGTTGACTGCAAACAGGCCACTTGCCATCCGCAGGGCTCTTATTTAATAGCCAGGCTTATACTCGGAAAGATAGCGGGGCTTGATGTGAGATATATTGGAGGAATGACTATAGGCAGCGATCCGATAGCGGCAGCCGTTTCCCTGTTAAGCAGAGATCTAAAAAAACCCATACCTGCATTCATCGTTCGCAAACAGCAAAAAGAGCACGGGATGAAGAAAGAGATCGAGGGGATCATCGAACCCAATTCGAATGTTGTGATAGTTGATGATGTCATAACAAAGGGGACCGCAACCCTGGGGGCTATCGCGGCGGTAGAAAAGATAGGCTGCAAGGTCATAAAAGTGATCTGCGTGGTGGATAGACAGGAAGGCGGCGACGAAGCCCTTGAGGAGTACGATTATGACCCTATCTTCAAAAAAGAGGAGCTTATCTAGTGGCAAAACGCCTAATCAAACTTGAGAGAAAGACAAAAGAAACGCATGTAAAAGTGACTTTGAACATTGACGGCACGGGCAAAAGCAACATAATCTATCCGATACCTTTTTTCGGGCACATGTTCACCCTTTTTGCAAAGCACGGGCTTTTTGACCTTTCGCTGACCGCAAAGGGGGACCTTGAGGTGGACCTTCACCATCTGGTCGAGGATACCGGCATCTGCCTGGGAGATGCCTTTCACAAAGCGCTTGGAAAAAAGTTAAAGATCGAGCGGTACGGACACGCGATAATACCGATGGACGAGGCGCTCGCCGAGGTAAGGTCCGCAGTAGACCTTTCGGGCAGACCGCATCTGACCTTTAATGTAAAGTTCGCAAAGGAACCCGTTTTTGTCATGATAGGCAAAGAAACCGTCCAGCTTTTTCTTGACGCAGAAATGCTTAGAGAGTTTTTTGAGGCCTTTGCCGTTAAGGCAGGGATCTCTCTACACATAGACCTGATCAGAGGAAAAAACACTCACCACAAGATAGAGGCGATCTTTAAAGGCTTTGCGGTCGCTTTATCAAGAGCCTGCCAGATCAACCCGCGAAAAAAGGGCGTGCCGTCGACAAAGGGGATATTGTAGAACTCCTTTCGCATTCTTGCTTTTTGTCTCCCGCTATAATATATTTACTTATAAGCAATATGCCGTTTTGAACGAGGAGATATCATGAAAAACCCTAAGATCGCGGTCGTAGTGGGCAGCAAATCGGACCTTCCAAAACTCGAAAGCGGAATATCGGTCCTTGAAAGGTTCAGGATCTCTTTCGAGATCATCGTGGCTTCGGCCCACAGAAATCCCAGAAAAGTAATGGGGCTTGCAAAGAATGCCGAAAAGAACTATGACCTGCTCATCGCCGGAGCAGGGATGGCAGCGCACCTTCCCGGAGTGATCGCTTCCTACACGACACTTCCTGTCATCGGACTGCCTATTTCTTCACAGTCGCTCGGGGGCTTTGACTCTCTATACTCTATCGTCCAGATGCCGCCGGGCATTCCGGTAGCAACTGTTGCGGTTGACGGAGCCAAAAACGCCGCGATACTGGCCGCGCAGATACTGGCGCTCAAATACACATATCTAAAAAAGGAACTGCAAAAGATGAAGAAAGAACTAAAGGTTAGAGGGAGAATCTAGTAAAGACGCCCCGGCGGGGCGTCTCAACCAATATATGAACTACATCGATATCACCATCCTTATCATCCTTGCCTTTTCTACCCTGCGCGGACTGATGAGGGGGCTCATCAGGGCTGTCTTTGACATCATGGCCTTTGTTTTCTCCATCTGGCTGGGAGCCCTGTGGTACAGAGAGCTGTCCTTATATCTGACCAATTACATGAAATTGCCGGGAAATATCATATATACAATAGCTTTTGTGCTTATCTTTATCGGCGTCTATCTGGTCACAGCCTTTGCCGGCGGCTTCCTTCACAAACTTGTAGGAAGAGGCATACTGGGACCTCTTAATCTTCTCGGAGGGGCGCTCATCGGAGCGGCAAAAGGCATCATCATGGTCTGGATAGTCCTGCAGTTAACGGTCTTGTTCCCTCTGCCCAAAGAAGCCCTGTCCCAGATGGACACTTCAAAAGGCATCAAAGCGCTCAAGCCGGCGCTGGAATACACCTCAGGGATCATCTTTAAGATGGCGCCAAAAGATATGTACAACTTTAATAAGTTTATACCTGCATTATCTGACAGCCCCTCGCCTGCAGATAGCGGAAGCAAAAAGAAATGAAACACATCATCCTCGTGGGAGACGGGATGCCCGATACTCCGGTAAAAGAACTGGGCAACAAAACACCTCTTGAATTTGCAAAAACGCCTAACATGGACCTTGCTGCCGCCTCCGGGCTGTGCGGCACTGCGGATTTTGTCCCGCCCTCGCTAAAGCCGGGTTCTGATGTGGCCAACCTGTCGCTCTTTGGATATGATCCGCTCAAATATTACACGGGCAGAGGACCCTTTGAAGCCGCCAGCATGGGGATCGATATAGGCGATGATGATGTTGCATTCAGATGCAATCTGGTGACCATTAAAGACGGCGTCATGGACGATTACAGCGCGGGCCATATAACAACTGAGGAGGCCAGGTCCCTGATAGAAACCCTCGACCTGAAACTTGGAACCCCTGAAGTCCATTTCTATCCCGGGATCAGCTACAGACATTTGTGCGTTATCAAAGGCGTGGCGCGCAAAGCAAAATGCACAGCGCCTCATGATATTTCCGGAAAAAAAATAAACCCGCACCTTCCGTCAGGCGAAGGCGCTACACTTCTTAACGAACTCATGAAAAAAGCCGTGGATGTGCTAAGGGATTGCCCCGTGAACAAAAAGAGGGCCAAGAACGGCAAGAAACCTGCGACGGATATCTGGCTGTGGGGCCAGGGACAGAGGCCGTCGATGCCGACCTATAAAGAAAAGTTCGGCTTAACCGGCTCGGTTATAACCGCTGTCGATCTGATAAAAGGCATCGGGGTCTACGCGGGCCTTGATGTGATAAATGTTCCGGGAGCTACCGGGTATCTGGACACGAATTACAAAGGCAAAGCCGAGTACGCGCTCAAATCCCTTAAGGTCAAGGATTTTGTCTTTGTTCATGTGGAGGCCCCGGACGAAGCCGGGCACAACGGGGACATAAAAGGCAAGGTAAAGGCGATAGAAGACTTTGACAGGCTTGTGGTTGGTACCGTCCTAAAAGGACTTTCCGCCTTTAAGGAGTGGCAGGTGCTCATAACAGCAGACCACGCAACGCCGCTAAAAATAAGGACCCATGCAAGGGGCGCTGTCCCCTTTGTTGTCTGCGGCACCTCAATAAAAAAAGGCTCGGTAAAAAGTTTTTGCGAAAAAGAAGCCGTCAAAGGGCCTTTAAAAATAGCAAAAGGTTATACTCTGGCGTCAAAGTTCATCAAGGGGGGGCTATAATGAAAAAGGTGGCAATAATAGGAATGGGGCTGATCGGCGGCTCTATTGGAATGGCGATAAAGAACAAAGACCTGGCACAGGAAGTGATCGGGGTTTCAAGGAGCATAGAACATCTTAAAGAAGCAAAAAAGAAATGCGCGCTTGACAGCTACAGCATAGATCCCATAGAAGCCTCAAAGGACGCAGACCTTGTTTTTGTAACGACCCCTATCAACTTGATAGCCGCAATAGTAAAAACGATCGCGCCCTCGCTCAAGGAGGGCGCCATTGTAACGGATGTCGGCTCTTCAAAGGCCGCGATAGTGGCTGAGATAGAGTCGTCTGTTTCCGGCAAGTCCTTTTTTATCGGCGGACACCCGATGGCCGGCACCGAGCACAGCGGAATAACAGCAGCAACAAAGTTCCTATTTGAAGGGGCAAATTACATTCTGACCCCTACAGAAAAGACCCCTAAAAAGGCCATCGAATCCCTTAAAGATTTTCTTTCAAAACTTGATGTCAATGTCATGACAATGTCCCCTGAAAGGCACGATCTTGTGGTGGCCGGGATATCCCACATGCCCGTCGCGGTCGCTGTATCTTTAGTCAACACCGTAGCCGGCATGGAAAAGGAAAGGGACGAAATGCTGGCGGCCGCTTCTTCAGGATTTCGCGACACCACCCGGATAGCCGCGGGCAATGTGGAAATGGCCCTTGATATGTTCTCAACCAACAAGGGCGCGGTCCTTGCCATGATAGAAAAATTCAAGGCATCACTGGAAAGGATGGAGAACCTGATAAGGGAAGGAAAGGGCAAAGAACTGGAACTTGAGCTAAAAAGGGCCAAAGAACTGAGGGCGGGAATGTATGCAGTTAACAGTTAAGCCAAGGCCCGACCTTAAAGGGCGTTTTGAGGTCCCTGGGGACAAATCCATCTCTCACAGGGCCGTCATGCTTTCCGCCCTGTCCATAGGCAGATGCACTATCAACAATTTTCTTTTTTCCGAGGATTGCCTGAAGACCGTTGAATGCTTCAGGGAAATGGGTATAGAGATATCGGCCTTCCCCGAAAAGAAACAGCTGTCCGTATCTGGTAAAGGCCTCAACGGACTTAAGGCGCCAAAAGACATTCTTTATGTAGGCAACTCAGGAACGACCATAAGGCT
Source organism: Candidatus Margulisiibacteriota bacterium (assembly GCA_041650635.1). Taxonomy (NCBI): domain Bacteria; kingdom Bacillati; phylum Candidatus Margulisiibacteriota; species Candidatus Margulisiibacteriota bacterium. Next base: position 24,664 of record JBAZKV010000006.1, read on the forward strand.
GCTTTTAGGCATCCTGGCAGGCCAGACATTCCAGACACTTATAACCGGAGACGAGTCGATCAAGAAAAGGCCCATGAAAAGGGTGGCAGAACCGCTCAGGCGCATGGGTGCTGCGATCACAGGCAGAGATGACGGCAATTATGCGCCTCTAGAAGTAAAAGGCGGCAGGCTTTATCCGATAGAGTACAGGCTGCCGGTGGCAAGCGCTCAGGTAAAATCGGCCATAATGCTTGCGTCCCTTTTTGCTGAAGGAACTACTAAGGTGATCGAGCCCATGCCCTCCAGGGACCACACAGAAAGGATCTTCCGTCACTTTGGCATCTCTTTTTCAAGGGATAACAATGGGATCTCTGTCCGTAACACCAAAGAGTTTGGTCCGGCTGATGTAGATGTTCCCGGAGATATTTCTTCGGCAGCGTTTTTCTTTGTCGCGGGATCGATAGTTCCCGGCTCAGAACTAACCGTAAGCAATGTGGGGCTTAACCAGACAAGGACCGGGATAATCGATGTTCTGCGTTCAATGGGAGCAAAAATAGAGATCAGCAACGAAAAGCTGATTTCGGAAGAACCCAGAGGGGATGTTACTGTAAGAAGCAGTGAGCTGAAAGGGACGACCATAGGAGGGGACCTCATTCCCAGGCTGATCGACGAACTTCCGGTAATTGCCGTAGCCGCGGCCCGGGCAAAAGGAAAGACCGTTATCAAGGACGCCTCCGAATTAAGGGTTAAGGAAAGCGACCGCATTGCCGCTGTCTGCGGGATGCTCAAAAAAATGGGCGCCAAGGCGAAAGAAACGCCCGACGGCATGATCATCGAAGGCCCTTGCTTACTGAAAGGCGCAGAAATAGAAAGCCTAGGCGATCACAGGATAGCGATGTCGGCTGCAATAGCCGGTCTGGCCGCCAAAAATGAAATGACCATAGAAAATACGGAGTGCATTGAAACTTCGTTCCCCGGATTCAAGGAACTGCTACAAAAGACCGTTTAGAAAAGCAGCTCCCCTTGCGTGTCATAGATCGGATAAAAGACACCTGTCTGCGCCATTATTTCAAGGATCGCCTTCCCGGCCTTTGAATCGCTGACGATGAAGCCTCCAAGGCTGTTTATCCCTCCCTCATCCGCAACAGGAATGGGACTGTAGACCCTGACTTCATCATAAGAAGTGTGGTCCCTGAGCCATGGATTGCGCTGTCTTTCATATAAACCGTACAAGAATTGCTCAAGCTCGCTCCCTGTATGCCTGAACAATATATCAAGACATTCCCCGCTGTTCACCATCTTGAAATCTTTGTGATGCTCCAGGGAATATAAATAATTGATAAAAAATGAAACATCAAAATTATAAGGGTTGGCGCCGAAAGGATAAGTGGCTGTCGAGGTCTTAAGATACCCCAGAGGAGAGACCATGGACAAATAGATGGGGTCCCCGTCCCCGGGACACATGTACGAGAACGAAAACGGCGTTGGAGAAGGCCTGATGCCTTCGGTCAGCATACTGCGGATCTTTTCTGCCCTAAAAGAACCTATGCCGCGGACTATCGTGCAGGGGATATTTATGGTGCGCTTTTCTGCCGGTACAGAATCCAGTATCTGGCCCGGATTCTTTACGGCCGTCCTGCCCATGGCTTCCTCTATCCTGCGCTCCACCAGCCGCCTTAAAGCCAGAGAGACGGGAGGGAACCCCATAAAGGCTTTTACAAATACATCTTCGGGAAGAACAAGCAGGCTTGTGTCCGTTTCGGCCAAAACATCAACTGTTCTTTTCCCTGTTTCCCCCATCAAAGCCATCTCTCCGAGCAAAGAAGGAGCCCTGCAAAAGATCTCTGTTCCTGACACCCTGGCGGCGCCTCCTGTCACAATAAAGGCTTCTGAGCCGGATCTTTCCGCCTCGATTATCCTGCTGCCCCTTTCGATGAACCGGTGTGAAACCCCATTAAGAATCAGAGAAAGAGACCTCTCAATAGAGCGCGGGAGGATGTAACCGCATACTCTTTGCATTGCGGCCCTTACTATGCCGGCGTTGCTTACAGACGCTTTCGTCATAGTTTAGAATTCCGTGCGCTGCAAGATCACTGTGGAGTTGGGAACTTTTTCCCTTGCCGAATGGACCCTCTCTGCCCGCAGGTCTGACAGGTCCATATATCTGAACCCAGGGTTCCGATACCGCCCCAGATAAAACACGGGGTTCACCTCCGTGCTCATTACGCTTGGTTCTTTGCTCCAGCCCGCTTTTTCCGAGTAGGCGCTTCCCGTCGGCACAAGTGAGATCTTAAGCGCATCCCTTAGATAATGGAAGCCTGTTGTCCTTCCCATCAGGCGTTGTATCGTGCTGAATGCATTGATCTCGCTGTCTTCAAATTCAAGCCGGGAACCCAGCAAAGCCTGGAACATGTAAAAACTCGGGAGCCTTAAAAAATACCCCCGCGGCCTGGCAAAAACATTAAGCCTCTGCAATAGCGTCGAACAGTCTTCAACGCTAAGTGTCAGCGGGTTCGTGAAGGAGTCTTTTCTCAACAATTCATGATTGCCTATTTTTTCGTAAAGATATCCTCCAAACTGCGACAGCCAGTCCAGCGTTAGAGGGAAAAAGAAGGAATCTTGCGGTACGGCCGTCTCATTATCGTACAGGCCTTGTCTTAAGGCCAGCACCTGCTCGGGCCATGAGATAGCAGGAAAAAGCTCGTCGCATTTTGACCCCATCCTAAGGCTTTTTACATAGTTGCTCCTTGAGGCAACATTTTCCTGCTCTAGAGCATCGAACGGAAAATGTCCCACCTGAGGCTCTGATCGAGGAGCCCTCATTTCCAGTATTCTTTGTGCAGTTGCCGGAGAAAGAGGCCCCTCAAAATGCCCGATAATGTCAATGTACCTCTCCCCCGGTCTCAGCCCTTCGGATATCATGCGCATCAGCGGCCATCTGGTTTCAGGATACGCTTTTTTGCTGGAGAAAACCCTCGTCGGCTCGTTTGACCCCCTGGACCCGTAAACAATGTGGAACATTTTTGGCTCCTTATGCTCTTATTTCAATCCGATGATCTTGGAAGGGATACGGTTACAGAAGTCCGCTCCGGCGAAGTGTCCACCATAAGCCATCCTCTTGCGATAGCGATTATGTCCCATATCTCCGCCATTCCTATAGGCACCCTCTTTTCTTTCTTTCTAAGAGTGAACAATCTGGGGTACCCTTCGATATATTCCTCAAAACTGCCCGCAGGGATAGGCCCGCCGCTGTTGGCGACCGAAAAAACAAAGCCCGGTCCTCCGGCAAGGTTTACCCTGATCGGTTCTTTTGGTCTCCCGTGCACAAAACCGTTAGACACAAGATTATTGAACAGGGAAAAAAGCCTTGAGGGCGGCATCTCCACTTTGAGTCCCGAGCCCCCATCATCTGTGACCTCGAACGGGAGCTTTCGTTCTCTCCAAAAATCTTCCAGCCCTTCCCGCACATCATCAAAGGAAGTGCTGGTGCTGCCTTTATCTCCTTCCAGAAAAGCCCTTCTGTCCTCAAACACATCTCTCAAGTAAAGGACGAATTTTGATACATTGTTAAGACATTCCAGGCAATAATGCTTTGTTCTTTCTTCACTGATCTGATCTATAAGAACTCTCAGGCTGGATGCGGTATCTCCTTCCAGCAGATTTGCGCTCAAATAATTCAAATTCGCCACGTACTCGTCGAACAAAGCCGGAATTCTTCCGGTGTAAGGCAGGGAATAATAGCCCTGTCTGTCCTCAAAACCTCTGTAAGCTGTCATCAACAGATCTGTCCTGAGCCTTCCTATCTCTTTCAATTCGATATCCGCAATATTTGGGACCCCAAGGTGCTTGAACAACTCTGCCGAATGGTAATCGATATAAGTAAGAGCCCCTGCCAATTCATAACGCACCGAAGAGGCGTGTTCCAGCCCCATTGCGGCTATAAAGTGCTGCCTGAAAGGCCGTGTTCTGTCTATCAAAGGGCAGACCGGACCAAATCTTAAGCTGCCGCCCCTTATCCCAGCCCCCGCCGAAAGTTGTGTCATGCCATCTCCCAAAAAAGCAAAAAAATACCCGCTTTTACAATATGTGATAAAATTAGTCTACTTATCTATCCCAAAAAAAGAGCCCTGATTTCATGAAAAACAGGATAAACATTTTAAAAGACGACCTTATTTCTAAGATCGCCGCGGGCGAGGTGGTAGAGCGGCCGGCTTCGGCGGTAAAAGAACTTGTAGAAAACTCCATAGATGCCCAAGCAAAAAGAATAGAGATAGAGGTCCACAACGGCGGAAAGAGCCTGATCAGGGTAACGGATAACGGGAGCGGAATGTCTTTTGAAGAAGCTGTACTGTCGCTTCAAAGACATGCCACTTCAAAGATAAAGGAGATCGATGACCTTTTCAATATCCGCACCCTGGGGTTCAGGGGTGAGGCGCTGCCTTCTATAGCATCGATATCAAGACTGGAATTGATCACAAATGATGGGGTGCGGGGTATGGGGTGCAGGGTACAGGCAGAAGGAGGCAGGATTGTCGAAGAAAAGGGCTTTGGCTGCCCAAAGGGGACTAGCGTCATCGCAAAAGACCTGTTCTTTAATACCCCTGCCCGGCTCAAATACCTTAAATCAGACACAACAGAGGCCTCGCACATCATCGACACCGTATCAAAGTTCATCCTGTCGCACCCGGACATCTCCTTTACACTGATCTCTAACGGCAGGACGGTCTTTTCTTTCCAGGGAAGAGGCAGGCTTGACGAAGCAATAGCCGAGGTCTGGGGAGAAGCTGTTTTAAATGACCTTGTGCCGGTTGAAGAAAAATATGTGAGGGGATATATCAGCAAACCATCCGCGCTAAAAAGCAACCGTCAATATCAGGTCTATTTTGTGAACAATCGGCTTGTCAACAATTTTCAGCTTTCCAGAGCGCTTGAGGCGGCCTACTATTCGCTCATTCCCGGGGACAAACACCCCCTGGGGGTACTGTTCCTTGAAGCAGAGCCCGAAGAGATCGATGTCAATGTGCATCCGGCCAAGAAAGAGATCAAATTTTCCAAGCCCAAACAGGTCTTTCTGGAAATAAGCGAAGCAGCAAGGCAGGCTTTGGTAGGCGCCTCTCCCATTGAGCTGATCTCCTCCCCTTCACATGCATTCAGGGAAGAGAAAAAATGGACCGGACAGATGCAGCAGGTCTGGATGGAGAACACGGGAACTGCTGCGGCATCTGCCGCGCCTGTGGCCGCATTCGATCAAATGCAGCCTTCCAAAACTCAGCCGTCATTTCCCTGCCCCGTCTTTCAGTTGGACAGGACTTACATTGTATGCGTTGACCAGGACGGCCTTGTAATAGTGGACCAGCACGCCGCGCACGAGAGGATCCTTTATGAAAAACTCAAAAAAAGACAGCCCGGCACGAACGCTTCGCAGTGCGCTCTAATCCCTGAACTCATCGAACTGTCGGCAAAGGACTTTTCGGTCTTTGGGTCGGTAAAAAGCCTCTTCTGCGAACTTGGGTTTGAGATAGAGGAATTCGGAAAGAACAGCCTAAGGGTAAAAGCCGTTCCCTCAGAAGCGACAAAAGCGGACCTAAAACAACTGATAGAGGACATTATCGAAGAGTTCTCTTTACGGGCAAAGCCCTTAAGCGCACAGGAAACCAGGGAAAAGCTGCTAAAACTTACCGCCTGCCGCTCCGCGGTCAAAGCTGGCGACGAGCTTAACAACACAGAAATGAGCAACCTGATCAGCGAGCTTTTTTGTCTGGATAATCCAACAACCTGCCCGCACGGAAGGCCGTCCGCAGCAAGGCTTTCAAATACTGAGATCGCATCCATGTTCAAAAGATGATCAAGCCAATATCATCGGCCGTTAAATTCTGCGCGGCCATGCTGCTAAGGCTGCTTATGACTGGCATTTCCAGGACGCTCGACATAAGGATAAGCGGCTACAGCGGTCTTAACGATAATTCGATCTTTGCTTTTTGGCACAGGGCTTCTTTCTGCCTGTTCGAGGCCAACCCCATAAAAAAGACAGCGGTGCTCACGGCAAAGGGAGGCCCGGGAGATATTTTTACCAAAGCCGTGGAGGTTTATGACATCAGGATAGTTCAGGTACCTTTCACCGAAAACCCATCCCAGGCATCCCTTACCGCCATCAAGCTCCTTGGCATCCTAAAAGAAGGCTACAGCCTGATGCTGGCGGTTGACGGACCCAAAGGCCCGGCGTACAAAATAAAACCGGGGGTCTTTTTCCTTTCCAAAAGGTCAGGAAAAAAGATCGTTCCGGTAGGCGTTGCCGCAAAAAGGAGGCTCGTCATTCCTTTTAGATGGGACGAATATTTTATTCCCCTTCCCTTTTCCAGGGTAGCTGTTCATGTTGATATGGACTACAAGGATGACGGCACTGCCATGTCTCTAGAAAAGGCGATCTTCCTTGCCGAAGAAAAGGCCGCCGCCTTTTTGAAAAGTTGACAACTTTCCGGTTTTGCTGATATATTCAAAAAAGCCCGCAGCAGCGCTCAAGGAGGGAACCGTGCCCGCAAACCTGATAATAGTGGAATCGCCCGCCAAGGCAAAGACGCTTGAAAAATTTCTTGGAGGCGCCTACAGCGTCAAGGCCAGCGGCGGTCATGTGATAGACCTGCCGGTCAAGTCCCTGGCTGTTGATGTTGACAACGGCTTTAAACCGCTTTACGCCCCCATTAAGGGAAAAGAGAAGGTCATAAAGGACCTTAAGGCAGCCGCAAAGTCCTCAAAACTGGTCCTGCTGGCGCCCGATCCGGACAGGGAGGGAGAGGCAATAGCCTGGCACATAGCAGGGGCCATAGACCCCAAGATCAAGGTTAAAAGAATAGAATTTCACGAGATAACCAAAGAGGCCGTGCTTGAAGCGGTGCGCAACCCGCGCCATATAGACATGAACAGGGTCAACGCCCAGCAGGCCCGCAGGATACTTGACCGGCTTGTGGGATACAAGATAAGCCCCATACTATGGAAAAAAGTAAGAAAAGGGTTGTCGGCCGGAAGGGTCCAGTCCGTTGCGGTAAGGCTGATAGTTGAAAAAGAGAAAGAGATCCAGAGATTTACGGCACAGGAATACTGGAGCATCACCGCCTTCCTCAAAAAGCCCGGCTCTCTTGAGCCTTTCTCGGCATCCGTACATTCAAAGGACGGCGCGCAGATAAAAATAGAGACGAAGGAAGCCGCCGACAGGGTCCTGAAAGATCTGGAAGGAGCCGTGTTTGAGGTATCAGAGGTCAGGAAAAAAGAGCAGAAAAGACATCCTTATGCCCCTTTCATTACAAGCACTCTCCAACAGGAAGCCTTTAGAAAGTTCGGCTATCCTGCAAAAAGGACTATGAGCATAGCGCAAAGGCTTTACGAAGGCATGGACCTCAAGGACAAGGGACATGTGGGGCTGATCACTTATATGAGGACCGATTCTGTAAGAATAGCCGACAGCGCCCTTTCTGAAGTAAGAAAGTTCATAGCGCAAAAGTATTCGGAAAAATATCTTCCTCCCGGCCCCAGGGTATACAAAACTAAGAAAAGCGCCCAGGACGCGCACGAAGCCATCCGGCCAACCTCGGTATTGAGGGATCCCGGGTCGCTTAAGAACATACTTAGCCCGGAACAGTTCAAGATCTACGGCCTTATATGGAAGCGTTTTGTCGCTTCGCAGATGGAATCGGCAGCAATGGACCAAACAAGCGCAGACATAAAAGCGGGGGACTATCTCTTCAGGGCTACGGGAAGCGTGATAAAATTTGACGGCTTTCTGGCGGTGTATGAAGAAAGCAGGGACGAAGAAGGGGAAGAAAAGACCGGCCTGCTGCCCGAGCTTAACAAAGGCGAAAAACTGACCCTGGACAGGATAGAGCCCAAACAGCATTTTACGCAGCCCCCCGCGCGCTACACCGAGGCAACGCTGGTAAAAGTTCTGGAAGAAAAAGGCATAGGGCGTCCCAGTACTTATGCCCCGATAATCGGGACCATAATAGACAGGGGTTATGTGGTGCGCGAAGGAAGGGCGCTAAAGCCCACGGAGCTCGGCATCATAACCAACGGTCTGCTCGTTAAACATTTCCCCACGGTGCTGGACATAAAATTCACAGCCCACATGGAGGACGAACTTGACGAGATAGCTGAGGGAAAGATTGACTGGGTGGCCGTGATGGAAGAATTCTATTCTCCATTCAAGGAGACGCTGGAAAAAGCCGCAAAAGAAATGCCGAAAGTGAAAATGGAGGAAAAAACGGACGAGGTCTGCGAAAAATGCGGCAGCCCCATGGTCGTTCGCCAGAGCAGGTACGGCTCCTTTCTTGCCTGCAGCGCTTTTCCAAAATGCAAGAACACCAAGGACCTTGATTCAAAAGGAGCGATAGTTCCGGAATCTAAAGAGGTCTGCGCCAAGTGCGGCAAGCCGATGAAGGTCAAAAGGAGCAGATTCGGGAGCTTTTTGGCCTGCACCGGATATCCTAAATGCAAGAACATAGTAAGCATCCTAAACAAGACCGGAGTAAAATGCCCCGAAAAGGACTGCGGCGGGGATATTGTAGAAAAAAGAACAAGAAAAGGCAGGACCTTTTTTGCTTGTTCAAACTACCCCAAATGCAAATTTGCCATCTGGAACAAGCCGATCGCGGAGAACTGCCCCGATTGCGGCGCCTTTCTTGTCGAAAAGCGCACAAAGAGCTCCGTTACCAAAGAGTGCTCCAAAAAGTGCGGTTATAAGACACAGGAATAATTAAGATGAAGACCGTAAGTACCCCGGAAAAAATGTCCGTTATCTGCGCCGGCCTAAAGTCAAAACAATATACTATCGGCTTTGTTCCGACCATGGGAGCTCTTCATGAAGGCCATCTCACCCTGGTAAGAACGGCTAAAAAACATTGCGACAAAGTTGCGGTCAGCATCTATATCAATCCAACGCAATTCGGCCCCAAGGAAGATCTCACTAAATACCCTCGAAATATTAAGAAAGACAGGGCTCTTCTAAAAAAAGAAGGCGTGGATCTTATCTTTCTGCCGTCAAATAAATCCATGTATCCGCAAGGATACAAGATCTTTGTTGAGGTAGCAGACCTTGGAAAGATCATGTGCGGGAATTCAAGGCCGGACCATTTTAGAGGAGTAGCGACGATAGTTTTAAAACTATTCAATATAGTTAAGCCGGATATGGCCTTTTTTGGCGCTAAAGACTTTCAACAGCAGGCAATAATAAGAAAAATGGTCCGAGACCTAAATATGGAGATCAAAATAATCACTGTTCCAACGGTAAGAGAAAAAGACGGTCTTGCGATGAGCTCAAGGAACGCTTATCTTTCGATTAAAGAAAGAAAGATTGCTCCTGTTCTTTACCGTTCATTAAAGATGGCAAAAGGCTTGGTCAAGAACGGGGAAAGAGATGCACAAAGAATTATTGCAAAGATCAGGGCCACGATAATGAAAGAAAAAATGTTTAATATCGATTATATTGATATACGCAACCCGGGAACATTGGACAAGATCAAAAAGATCAAAGGAAAAACTCTAATAGTCCTTGCCGCCTATCTGGGAAGGACCCGCCTCATAGACAACATCACCGCCTGATCCTGCATACAGGCAACGATGAAGAGGGAGTCAACAACTTCATAAGATCTGCCCGAAGGCCATTCAAACCCCGTGCATGCACCTGACCACGTGCAAGCAAGATACATTCCCGGTATACAGATTCACTGATACACCGTCCGGATACGTTGACGGATTCAATGCCTTTGCCGCATCAAAACCCTGTTTGAAGAGTGCGTTATAAATTGACACCAGCCATTCCTCGGACCTGACAAGACCGTTAAGGCTGCCAAGCATTTCAGAGATCGAAGCATCCCCTTTAAGGGAAGCCTGCCGCAGCACCAATGCGCCTTTTTGATCCACAAAAAGTCCGGCAGGGTGTTCAATAATATGCCCGGGTTTTACGCGTTTAAGGCCGGCAAATGAAGGTCTTTTACTGGTATACTTCTCCATTAATCTGACCGATCCCTTCCATGAATGGTCAAGCTGCCATACATTGCCCCAAAGCACCCAGCCGGTAAGCTGAGCCGGTTTGACCGGGACCGCATATTCTGTCAGCGCTTTAGAAGTAGATTCATCAAAAAAACCTTTGATAACAGAAAATGCATCTGGTGATACAGTCCCTATCCCAAGGACTGTTTCATCATGCTTTTTAACAAAAGCTCCGTAATAATAGCAGCTATCTTTATGAACTGTCCAGGTAGACGGCTGATAAAGCACTTTCGGAAAAAGCTGCAGAACAGAAAGCAACACATTTGCCGGCGTGCGGGCTGCTTCATCAAGATAATAGGGCCGGTCCATTTTCAGCCCGCCGGAAGCTAGTACAAAGTCCCTGATATCATCTTTTGTCGCCGCTCGCATCCTGCCAACACCGACAGACGGGGATATAACACGGATTTTGGGAACTTGTACATTTGTCATAAATATTTAACTCCTATTTTAAGCTCTTTAATAAAAAACTCCGCTTTTTGCAGAATTTGACTTTTTTGTCTCCACATTATTTTTTGAATGGGGCAATATTTTCATTCTAACCTATGAATTCATCGATAATATCGGGCGGATATTTCATTCTTTTTTAGAATTGCGCCTGACCGCTGTTGATGGTGTTGAAAAATCCAGCACTCTGATTGTATTCCCCTCTCCCTATGGGAGAGGGGCTAGGGGTGAGGGGTGTTTTGCGCCCCCCCTGGCGCCAGAATTGCTACCCCCTTTATCATGACAAAAGGCTTCACATTGATAGAGCTCATCCTGATTGTCTGCGTGATCTCTACGGTACTGGGCTTCTCTATAGAACAGATACGGCCGTTAAAAGAGAGCCTTGCTATCAGAACTTTTGCGCATCAACTATTGGGGGATCTTAACAATATTAAGCAAAGGGCCTGCCAGCGTGGGGCCGTTTATGAACTTAATTGCGAGAAATATTTATATACCATCAGCTATTTTGACAGCAAAACAGACTGCTTTGTAAAAGAACGCTCAGAACCGTTAAACAACAGCATTTTTTTTGAAAAACCCGTCAATTTCCGGTTCTCAAGCAGCGGTTTCCCCTGCCCCGGGCATATCGGGACCGCTCAAATAAAAAGCCTTACGGGAAAAGCAGCAAAAGTTATACTATCTTCCGTCGGAAGGATAAGGATAGAATGAAAACAGGATTTACTTTGATAGAAGTCATCATTTCTGCCTGCGTCATCTCTGCCTTCTTCTCGTCCTTTTTTATATTTGTAACAAGTGACCCAGTTATCCGCAAAAGAGGCGAAAATACCCTATGCGATCTGGTCAGTATTGAATCCGCTATTGAAAGCTTAAGGAGCATTCCTTTTGAAACCATTAAAGATTCCGCTGGTATCTCGGTAAAAAAGGTTGATCCGGACACCAAGTCGATCGAGATCTCCAAAGGAGGTTATTCAGTAGAATGCGCAATATCAAGGTTCTAGGTTTTACCCTTATTGAGCTCGCGGTCAGCTTGAGCCTTGTCTCTATAATAACCTTGCCGCTGGTCGGGCTTATGTATTCTGCGGTGAGACATGAAAACAAGACCTTTCAAAAGCAGGAAAATCTTATAAATGCCGTATCCTCTCTTGATCTTATCTGCGGAGAAATTAGATCATCAAAAGGTATCAGCGCTTCGTCTTCTACCGCAAGGCTTGTTCTACTTTTTGACGCCTATTCGGTCTCCTACGATCTTACGGCTGGTAAAGTCAGAAGGACAAAAAACACCGCGGCGTCTTATCTCAACCCGGACAATACTATAGAGATCCTTTCTTTTTCTTACCCGGGCACGAAAAATGTGATCACAACTATCGGCCCCAAGAGATCAAAACTGCTTTTAACCCTTGAAGCCTCGTGCAGAAATTGAGCAACAAAGGCTCGATACTGCTTCTTTGCCTTTTTGCCGTCTCCGTCTGCATGATGTGCCTTGCCGCAGGCGCCAGGCTCCGCCTTTTACAGATAGGAATGAACATGGAAAGACTGAACGGCACGAGGTGTTTTTACCTTGCCGAATCAGGGCTCGAAATATCCAAGGTAAAGCTCGCTCATGACCCAGGCTGGTTTACCGACCCTTCGCACGCCGAATATGACAAAAAATGGCTTGTCGCCGGGTCAAAGGGGCAGACATTCAGGTTCGGGCGCGGGGGCTTCAAGGTCATAAAGGAACAAGGAAAAAACCGGGTTTATTCGGTCGGGTTCATCGGCAATTCAATAGATGAAAGCAAATATTTCTGTTTTCTAAGGATGGATTATTCGGTCCCTTTTAAAAAGACGGGATGGGAGAGGTTCTAATGGCATTCCGGAACCCGCAACGGCGCAAAAAAGGATTTGATTACGCCCGGAACGGGTATTATTACATCACAATCTGCACGAAATACCGGTATCCCTGGTTTGGAAAGATCCGTGATGGAAATGTTGTGTTATCCGATTGCGGCGTCATTGTAAAAAATCAATGGGAATGGTTGGCAAAACAATACCAATATATCCGTTTGGATGAATATGTCGTAATGCCGGATCATTTTCATGGGGTCGTGCAAATTGATAATGATATCCGATGTGAACGAATGGTAGATGTCGGTCGCGACCGACATCTACAAACGAACACCACCAAACCATTGCATGATATCATCGGCGCGTTCAAAACAACATCATCCAAAATGGTCCACATTGCGGGACATTCATTTTTTTCGTGGCAACGGTCATTTCACGACAGGATAATACGCAACGATATGGAATTATACAGGATCAGGGCATATATCAGGAATAATCCGTCGAAGGGGTATTATCAATCCTTCTTATAATACTGCGTAAAATCCTCGGGTTTCATGTTGTCGATAAAATCCTTCAATTTTTTTGTTTCTTCGGCATCCTTTTCCGCATTGACCAGTTTTGCCTGCATCATCACGACCTCGGCCACAAAGATCGGGGCCTTTGACCGCACGGCAAGGGCTATGGCATCCGAGGGTCTGGAATCTATCAGGATCTTTTTGCCGTCCTTTGCTTCCAGGTCGATAACGGCAAAAAAGGTCCCGTCCTTTACCTCGTTTATGGATATCTTATTGATCTTGGCCCCCAGCCGGGCGCAGACATCAAGCAAAAGATCATGCGTCATCGGCCTTGGGGCCTTAACCTGCTGCAGTTCCATGGCTATGGAGGTGGCTTCAAATATCCCTATCCAGATAGGCAAAAAATTTAGTTCTTCTTTGTCCTTTAGAAGGACCAGAGGGGACAGGTTCTTGGGGTCAAAGCCGAGGCCGCCGACTTCCATCTCGATCATGCTTATTTATTCCCCAGTGCGGCCTCTACTATCTTTTTGAAAGCTCCGGTATCCGACACGGCAAGATCGGCTAGCATTTTTCTGTTTATGGCTATTTTTGCTTTTTTCAACGCTCCCATCAGGACACTGTAAGAGGTCCCTTCCTTTTTCGCTGCAATGCCTATTCTTACATTCCACAGTCTTCTAAAATCGCCTTTTTTGGTGCGGCGGTCTGATGTGGCATAGGACATAGCGTGGTATACCGCCTGTTTTGAGGCCCGAAACATCTTTCTTAAGGAGCCCCTAAAACCCTTTGCCCTATTGAGGACCTTTTTCCTCTTTTTTCTTGCTACATTGCCTCTTTTGACCCTTACCATTTTTTGACGCCTTTCTTATAAATGCTTATAACCGGGGATCATCGCTCTTACCCTGCGGACATCGGTGTCAGACACCAGTACCAGTTTAGAAAGCCTGCCCTTTTGTTTTGAGGTCTTCTGCTCCAGCAGATGTCTTTTATACGCTTTTTTTCTGCGTATCTTGCCGGTCCCGGTAAAACTGAACCTTTTTGCGGCCGATTTCCTTGTCTTCATCTTTGGCATTTTATTTCCCTCTATCCTTTTATTTCGGCGAGACCATCATCACCAGATTTCGGCCTTCCTGCTTGTAGCTGCCTTCGGGAGCGCCGCTGTCCGATACGACCTCGGCCATCTTTCTGAGCAGGTTTCTTCCTATTTCAGGATGGGTGGCTTCTCTTCCCCTGAAGTGGAGCGTCACCTTGACTTTGTAGCCTTTCTTTAGGAATTCCTGAGCCCTTTCGGCTTTCACTCTAAAATCGTGCTCGCCTATCTTGGGCCCCATCTTGACTTCTTTTACCTGGCCCGCCTTGCCTGTCTTTCTGGACTGCTTTTCTTTCTTCTGGGCTTCGTATTTTATTTTGCCCAGGTCGGCTATCCTGCAGACGGGCGGATTGGCATCTGGAGATATCAGGATAAGGTCAAAACCGTTTTGCCTTGCCTTCTCTATGGCCTCACGGGTCCCCATCACCCCCGCCTGCGAGCCGTCATGGTCTATGACCCTGACCTCCCGGGCGCGGATGCTTTCGTTCGTCACATAATATCTTCCTGCTATGCCAAACCCTCCGAATAGAATGATTATATCAAATGCCGCCTCGGTTGACAACTCCGGTATTATTTGCTAGAGTAAAAATATCATGTATGCGATAATCGAGTCCGGCAGCAAACAATACAAGGTTGAACCCGGCAATATTATAGATGTGGAACTGACAGGCCAGCAAAAGGACGATAAGGCGGTCTTTGACAGGGTCCTTTTGGCTGTTAACGGAAGCGAGATAAAAGTCGGGACCCCTTATCTTAAAAGCCCCAAAGTCAGCGGCACGGTCCTGGACCTGGTCAAGGACGCAAAGGTGATCAGCTTTAAGTACAAAAGAAAGACCGGTTATCACAAGACCAAAGGTCACAGGCAAAAGTATACAAGGATCCGGATAGAAAGCATATCATAGCGGAGGACCCATGGCACATAAAAAAGGCGGCGGGACATCTACCAACGGAAGGGACTCGCACGGACAGCGGCTCGGAGTAAAGACTTACGGAGGCCAGCATGTTACCGCGGGCTCTATCATACTAAGGCAGAGGGGCACCAAGTTCCTTCCCGGGACCAATGTAGGGATAGGAAAGGACGATACTCTGTTCGCCCTTTCGGACGGAAGGGTAGTGTTCGGCAAGCGAAGCGTAAGCATAGCCCCGTAAAGGGGGGTAATTCTATACCATGTCTCTTTTTCCCCGTAAGGACCTTTGCAACTCCAATTTGATCGTTATCAAGATAGGAACCAGCTCTATAACTGACACTTCCGGCTGTCTTGAAGGCGAAAAATTCAGAAAACTGGCCCAGGAAGTCCACTACATCGTGTCCGGAAGAAAAAAACAGGTGGTGCTGGTGTCT
The DNA here is from genome assembly GCA_041650635.1 of Candidatus Margulisiibacteriota bacterium. Lineage (NCBI taxonomy): Bacteria > Bacillati > Candidatus Margulisiibacteriota > Candidatus Margulisiibacteriota bacterium. The sequence continues at coordinate 39,893 of JBAZKV010000006.1, forward strand.
TCGGGGGCGATCGCTGCCGGGGTGCAGAAGCTGGGCCGCAGCAAAGCGGTGTGTTCTATCCCCGAAAAACAGGCCGCCGCCGCGATAGGCCAGAACCTGCTGCTTACCCAGTATGAAAAAGCGTTCGGAGCTTTTGGCCTGGCGGTAGGACAGGTGCTTCTGACCAGGGACGCGATGGAGGACCGGGAAAGATATCTTAATTCAAGGAACACCATTCTTCAGCTGCTCAAGTTCGGCGCCGTTCCCGTTATCAACGAGAACGACACCATGGCAACGGATGAGATCCGGGTAGGCGATAACGACAACCTCAGCGCTCTGGTGGCAAGCCTGATAGGGGCGGACCTTTTGATATTGTTAAGCGATGTCGAGGGCTTTTTTATGGATGGAAAACTCCTCTCTTATGTGGACAAAATAACAAAAGAGATAGGATCTGCGGCAAAAGGCAGCTCTACCCTTCTGGGGACCGGCGGCATGTCCACCAAGCTCGACGCCGCAAAGATAGTGCTTAACGCGGGGATCCCCATGGTCATAGCCGACAACAAAAAGGAGGGGGTCATTACCTCTGTGCTTGACGGAAATGAAGAAGGGACCCTTTTTGTTCCCAAGCTCTCAAGGATGGAGAGCAAAAAAAGATGGATAGCCCACGGCAAAAAACCGGCCGGACAGGTAGTTATTGACGCAGGGGCATGCAAAGCCCTGCTCGAAGGAGGAAAAAGCCTGCTTGCGGTCGGGATCAAAGAAATAAAAGGCCGTTTTGGCACCGGCGAGGTCATAGGCATACTTGACGGCTCCAAAAAAGAGATAGGCAGGGGCTTAACAAACTATACAAGCGAGCAGCTGGCAAGGATAAAAGGCCTCAAGACCTCGGAAATAGAAAAGGAAGAGGAAGGCTCCTTGGGGGAAGAGGTAGTGCACAGGGATAATATGGTGATACTGTGAGCTCTGAAGCTATAGAAAAAGCCTCCGCGGCAAAGAAAGCCGCGATGGCTCTGTCCGTTATGGATACAAAAACAAAAAATGCCGCGCTTTTGGCAGTGGCCTCCTCGCTTTTGTCTTCGAGCAAAGCTCTTCTTGAGGCCAACAAGAAGGATATAGAAGCCGCAAGAGCAAAAGGCCTTTCAAAAGCTCTTATAGACCGTCTTTCCTTAAGCGAAGCCAGGATAAAAGACATGGCGGAAGGATTAAAAAAGGTAGCGGGGCTAAAAGACCCCGTGGGAGAGGTCATCTGCAAATGGAAAAGGCCCAACGGGCTCAGGATAAAGAAAGTTCGCGTGCCTCTGGGCGTTATAGCGATCATCTATGAGGCAAGGCCCAATGTCACCGTTGATGCGGCCGCTCTCTGCCTTAAATCCGGGAATTGCGTGGTGCTGCGCGGAGGCTCTGACGCCGTCAATTCCAACATCTTTCTTGCGGGCCTTATTTCAAAGGCCGCCTCCTCCTGCGGGATACCAGATGGCGCTGTTTCCCTGATAAATTCAACGGACAGAAAAGCGGTCGAAGATCTTTTGTCGCTGCGGCAATATATTGATTGCGCGATCCCAAGAGGAGGCGCCGGACTTATAGACATGGTGGTGGAAAGATCCAGGGTCCCCGTAATTGAAACAGGTGTCGGCAACTGCCATGCCTATGTTGAAGCAAGTGCCGACCAGAGAATGGCGCGGGAGATCATATTTAATTCAAAAGTCCAACGGCCCTCGGTCTGTAATGCCATAGAGACCCTTCTTGTTGACGAAAAGATAGCCGCAGGTTTCCTGCCCTCTATAATAAAGCGCCTTAAAGAGGCCGGCGTCCGGATAAAGGGCTGCAGCAAAACAAGGAGGATAGACCCCTCACTGGAAGAAGCCTCCGAGGAGGACTGGAAGACAGAGTATCTGGACCTGATCCTGGCAGTTAGGGTCGTTGCCGGGATAGATGAGGCCATAGAGCATATAACTCAATACGGCACCGGCCACAGCGAAACCATCATAACGAGGGACAGAAAAAAAGCCCGTCTGTTCACTTCAAAACTTGATTCGGCTGCCGTGTATGTGAACGCTTCCACGCGCTTTACCGACGGCGGAGAGTTCGGCTTTGGAGCTGAGATAGGCATTTCCACGCAAAAGCTTCATGCCAGGGGCCCCATGGGATTGAACGAGCTGACCAGCTACAAATATGTGATCACAGGTTCGGGACAGGTCAGGAAATGAAAAAGCTCGGTATCCTGGGGGGCACCTTTAACCCTCCCCACAAAGGGCACCTCAGCCTTGCCAAAACCGCCGCAAAAAAAGCCGGACTCGATCTGGTGGTGTTTGTTCCGACCGGCCTTCCGCCCCACAAGAGCACTAGGAACCTCGCGTCAAAAAAGCACCGCATGAAAATGGTAAGGCTGGCGGTAAAGAATGGCAGCCGACACTTTAAAGTGTCGGCTATCGAGATCAACCGAAAGGGCTATTCTTACGCGGTGGATACCTTCTCGAAGCTGAAAAAGAGATACGGGGCAGGGACAAAGCTCTACTACATAATGGGCCTTGATTCCATAAATGACATTCTCAACTGGAAAAAACCGCTCGAGCTATTTAAACTGTGCCGCTTTATCGTGGCCACGCGCCCGGGGGCAAAGATCAAGACTTTCAGAAGGATCATGAAATTCCCTCCCGTTGCGCTTAACAAGGGGAAAATAGAGCTGATAGAACTAAACATGAAGATCTCTTCTTCCGACATCAGGGAAAGGCTCCGAAAACAAAAAGACATCTCAAAATTTGTTCCCGGCGCAGTTAAGGACTATATCACGGAAAATAGGCTATACTTATAACAAGATGCGCCTTCCCAACGCCACAACATCCATACTTGACAACGGCATCACGCTTTTAACGGAAGAGATCCCCTCTTTAAGGTCGGTCAGCATGGGCCTTATGTGCAGGGTGGGCTCTTCCAGCGAGGCCCTCGAAGAGATGGGCATTTCCCACTTTATTGAGCACCTGACCTTCAAGGGGACGCAAAAAAGGACCGCGGCCATGATAGCACAGGAGCTTGACGGAGTAGGCGGAAGGCTTAATGCCTTTACCGGAAAGGAATTCACGGTTTACTACGCCATAGTGCAGGACAAACATATTGATGTGGCCGCAGATGTTCTGTCAGATATTTTCCTGAATTCAAAATATGAAGCCGCAGATCTTGATGTGGAAAGGCATGTCATCCTTGAAGAGATCAAAATGTACGAAGATGCCCCTGATGAACAGATCCACGATATCTTTACTTCTTCTATGCTGCCCGGAAACGGCTTTGGCAACACTACCATAGGCACCGAAGACACCGTAAAGTCCCTTGACAGGGATAAGATACTTGAATTCAGAACAAAATACTATACTCCCCAAAACCTTATCATCTCCATTGCGGGAAATATCAAACCTAAAGAAGCACTAAAAATAGTATCGTCCTCTTTTTCCGGGTACAGCGGGAACTTTGAAACCCCGGACCTTGAACCTGCAAGTCCGTCCCCATGCATAAAACTGAAAAAGAAGAAGACGGAACAGGTCCACCTGATAATCGGCGCCAACGGCGTTTCTCAGACCGACCCGGACCGGTATGCGTTCTCCCTCCTGGACAATGTGTTGGGGGGCTCCATGAGCTCAAGGCTGTTCCAGGAAATAAGGGAAAAGAGAGGCCTGGCATATTCGGTATTCTCATTTAACCACGGCTTTAAGAACGCGGGGCTGTGCGGCATTTATGCCGGAACAAGAAAAGAGAACTTTGAAAGAACGGTAGAGCTGATCCTGGACGAGATAAGAAAGTTAAAAAAGGACGGCATAACAAAAGCAGAATTTGAGCGCTCAAGGGAGTACATAAAAGGATCCCTCGTCTTGTCCCTTGAGGCAAGCAACAGCAGGATGAATTATATGGCAAGATCACACTTTTATTATGAACAAGTCCTGACGATAGATGAGGTGCTGAGCCGGATCGATGCAGTTACTCCGGACAAAATAATGGAAATGGCCGCCCGGCATTATGACAACAAACAGCTTTCGCTGGTTGTGATAGGCGATTTTGACGAATTGCCAATAAAGAAAATAGAGGTATAATTAGCAGTATGGAAAGAACAAGGGTGCTCATTAACGGCGCTAAGGGAAAAATGGGCCGGGAGGTCATAAGGGCTGTCTCAAAAGAAGCCGAGCTTGAACTTGTGGCGCAGGCAGACCTTGGCGACGATCTGGCAGGGACCATCAAAAAGTCCAGGCCTGATGTCGTCATTGATTTTACTATCCCAAAGTCGGCCATGGACAACATAAGGACCGCGGCACAGAACAAATGCCATGTGATAGTGGGAACTACCGGCATCACCGAAAATGACCTTGCCGAGATAAAGGACCTGTGCAGCACCAACAAAGTGAACATCCTGGTGGCCCCCAACTTTGCCGTCGGGGCCGTCCTCATGATGAAGTACGCCTCCGACGCGGCCAAATATATGCCTAAGGCCGAAATAATAGAACTGCATCACGACCAAAAGCTTGATGCCCCTTCCGGAACAGCGCTTAAGACCGCGGATATGATGAAAAAGAGCTCCGGCATAAAGGATGTTCCCATCCACAGCGTAAGACTGCCTGGTTTTGTAGCCGACCAGCAGGTCATCTTTGGCGGCCTGGGACAGACCCTCACTATCAAGCATGAAACCACGGGCAGGGAGTGTTTTATGCCCGGTGTAGTACTTGCCGCAAAAAAGATCAAGTTGCTCAAAGGCCTGACCTACGGGCTCGAGAATATATTGTAGAGCTTTTTCCTCTACCTAACTTCTACCGCGATCGGGATTATACTGAAATCCCTGAAATATTGCATCGATATACATCCGTGATCGGTCAAAAAGGAGAATTACTATGGTAGAAAGCGTCGGGGCTACGGTGTTATGTGCATTGGGTGCAAGAGGACCGAGATTTCATGAAGGGGACAGGATCGCCACTTTTGATATAGGCGGGGGCACAGTAAGATCGGGGGTTTTTAGGCTGGAAGCTGGCAGAAGGCCTGTTCTGGAAGAAGCCTTTCGGATAGAGCAAAGATATGCAAATTCTGCCGATCTGATCCGGGACTGCTATGTCTTTGCCGAAGCAACAATGCCGGCGGAGCAGAGTTCCTGCGTGTTTTCTTTTGCGGGGCCTGTCGACACTGGAAGAGGGACCATTGTTAAGCTCACCAATCATGTCGGGGTCGAGGAAAGGCACATCCCGTTCGCAAGTTCTGTCAGCGGCCTTTTTAGAGAAAACTGCGGCAGGGGTGTAGAAGTAACTGTCATCAATGACGGCGAATCGGGCGCATATGCCGAATTCAGCCCTCAGGGAGCCCTGGCACGCCTTAAAGACGGCGACCTGGGCATGGCGCTCATCTGGGGAAACGGCATAGGAGGAAGGCTTTATCAAAAAAGAGGCAACGGGATCGCCAAGGTCCCGGGAGCTTTTGAGCCGGGGCACTTTTTGATGAGCCGCACCCTATTAAATGCTCTCGGGATGCCGGATATGAGCATACCGGCATCATGCGGCTGCCAGGTTACTCCCAATCTTTCTCCGGCCCACTTCGAAAATTATTGCATGGAATCGGTAATTAAAGGGCCTTCTTTGCAGAAACTTATATCTGAATTTGCAGGCCGTGAACTGAAGCTTGAAGATGTGCCAGCCGCTCTTTCTAAAGGAATTCCGGATGGGCGGGACTTGGGAATTTTGGATGCCTTAGGCACAGCAGGCAGGATCCTTGCGCACAGGCTCGAAGCCCTGCAGAGGGGCTATGATGACATGGGAGCTATCTCTTTTGCTCTTATAGGCGGGGTCGGCGTTAATCTCGGGCAATGTATCATCCCCAGCATGGACGATTACAGCCATAAAATGGCTTCCAGCTTGCAAAAACCGGCATGGGCACAGACACCTAATTATTACATCGGAGCTTTTCCGTCGGATCAGACCAATCTCTGGGGAAATATTTTCTATCAATTGGGGCTTTGATCTTGAACAAAAGCCTGAAATCTCTCCACGGAAAGGCCGATATACATATAGAAGGGGGCAGGCCCGGGAACAAGCCGGTGCCTCGCCTGTTGATCACCGGACCAGATCTGCCCCGCTCTTATTTACAGAGGGGACCAATGATAGAAAAAGCTGGAAAAGCAGAAAATATGATGCATAAAATTGCAGCGGACAACATCATGAAGAATAATTGTACAAAAAGGAACTTTTCCGGAAGCGACCTTAGGGCCGCTGCCTCGGACCTGCTCAACAATGAACTTAAAGAGCTTGGAACACGGCTTCCCAAAGAAGACCAGGGCCGTCTTTTGGACCTGGCGCTAATGGCTTACATCAAAACCGAGATCAAACAGGCTTAACCCGCCGACCTGTCTATAGCCTCCCTGATATTTGAGACCCCGGTTATCTCCATGCCTTTTACAGGCTTGATCTTGTTCAGGCTGATCGCAGGCACAAGGGCTTTTGTAAAACCGGTGGCGGCCGCTTCCGAAAGCCTTTTTTGCAGGTTCGAAATGCTCCTGATCTCCCCCGTCAATCCCAGTTCTCCGGCTATAATCATTTTGGGGTCTATCCCTTTGTTCTTTGCGCAGGAGACCACCGCAAGAGCCGCCGGCAGGTCCGCAGCAGGCTCATCCACATAAAGGCCCGAGGTAACGCTGAGATAGATGTCCTGTTCAAAAAGCCTGATGCCGGCTTTTCGCTCGAGCACCCCTATGATCATTGAGCACCTGTTGTGGTCCAGTCCCGTTACCACTCTTCTCGGATAGGCAAGTTTGGACTGGCTTACAAGGGCCTGTATCTCTATCATAAGAGGACGGCTTCCCTCCACCGCACAGGAAACAACGGAACCAGGAGATCCAAGAGAGCCTTCTTCAAGAAGGACCTTTGAAGGATTAACGACCTCCTTAAGCCCTTCCTGCGTCATTTCAAAGATCCCTACCTCATTGGTGGAGCCAAAGCGGTTCTTGACCGCCCGCAGTATCCTCAACTGGCGGCTGTTCTCCCCTTCAAAGTAGAGAACAGTATCAACCATATGTTCAAGGATGCGGGGGCCTGCCACAGAGCCGTCTTTTGTCACCTGCCCTATCAAGAAAACCGGGATGTTAAGGGTTTTTGCTATTTGGACCAGATAGGAGGCGCAATCCTTGATCTGGGATACCGAGCCGGCGGCGGAAGGGATGTCGCTCCTGCTGACTGTCTGTATGGAATCTATCATGACCAGATCGGGTTTAAGCTGAGTTATCTGCTCCTCAATTTCAAAAAGTCCGGTATCGGTATAGATAAAAAGCCCCGGAGCGTTCACGGACAGCCTCTGGGCCCTTACTTTGATCTGGTTAAGGGATTCCTCTCCGCTCACATAAAGGACCCTTCCCTTTTTCCCGACGGAAGAAGCCAGCTGCAGCATGAGAGTGGATTTGCCCGTCCCCGGCTCTCCTGCCACAAGCACGGCAGCCCCCTTTAAGATGCCCCCGCCCAGCACTCTGTCAAACTCCCCTATCCCCGATAAGGTCCTGGGATCTTTTTGAACATCTATCTTATCGATCGATACCGCTTCTGAACTTTGAGATTTGAATTTTTGGATCTGTTTTGGATTTTGAGTTTCGGATTTTGAACTTTCTTCAATATAGCTGTTCCACTCTTCACAGACAGGGCATCTGCCTATCCATGAAGGCGACTGCGCTCCGCAGCTCCGGCAAACAAATGGGCTCATTTTGATACCGGGGTTTCGGCCTCTTTGCTTTCCGATGTTTTTTCCGCCCTGCCCTGCTGCTTTTTTGCCGGCTTCCCGGTGAACACTATTTTTTCATCCTTAAGGTCAACCTTTATCCTGGTGCCGTAGGGGAAATTGCCGAGCAGAACTTCTTCGGAAAGAGGTTCCTCTATCTCATTTTCTATGGTCCTTCTTAGCGGTCTTGCCCCGAATTTTGGGTCGTACCCTTTTTCCGCAAGAAAATCTTTTGCTTTTTTGGTAAGTTCCAGAATAAAACCTTTTGCCTCAAGCCTTTCGTTAAGTTCCCCTATCATGATATCCACTATTTTGACAAGGTCTTCTTTGGTTATGGGATGGAACACTATGCTTTCGTCTATCCTGTTGAGGAATTCAGGCTTAAAACTCTTTTTAAGTTCTTCCAGGACCTGCTCCTTCATCCTGTCATAGGTGGCCCCTGCATCGTCCCTGGTAAGGAACCCGAAAGAAGTTTGTTTTCTTATAAGATCTGCCCCCACATTGGAGGTCATTATGATTATGGTGTTTCGAAAGTCCACTGTGTGCCCCTGCGAATCGGTAAGTTTACCGTCGTCTAAGACCTGCAAAAGTATGTTGGTTACATCGTGATGGGCCTTTTCTATCTCGTCCAAAAGGACAACTGAATGCGGCTTTCTGCGCACGGGCTCCGACAAAAGCCCTCCTTCCCCAAAACCGACATATCCCGGAGGAGAGCCCACCAGGCGGGATACCGTGTGTGATTCCAGATATTCGGACATGTCTATCCTTACCATTGCGTCCTTGTCGCCAAAGATGAATTCCGCCACCCTTTTTGCGAGCTCGGTCTTGCCCACGCCCGAAGGCCCCATGAACAGGAATGACCCGATGGGCCTTTTAGGGTCTTTCAATCCTGCCCTGGACCTTCTTATGGACCTGGCTATAACGGAGACCGCTTCTTCCTGTCCCACGACTTTCCGGCCTATCTCTTCTTCCATCTTAAGGAGCCGCTTTGTCTCTTCTTCGGTAAGCTGGGTTATCGGGACTCCCGTCCAGGAAGAAACTATCTGGGCGATCGATTCTTCGCCGACCTCCGGCCTGTCCTGCCTGTCCATAGAGCCGATATTCTTGGCAGCCGCCTCGTACTTGGACCTTATTTCTTCTTCCTTGTCCCGCAACTGGGCGGCTTTTTCATATTCCTGGTCCCTTACTGCGGTCTCTTTTTCCGCTTTTATCCTCTCAAGCTCTTTAGAAAGCTCCACCACTTCAGGAGGCGCCACGGCAGAGCTCAGCATTACCTTGGCAGAAGCTTCGTCCACCAGGTCTATAGCCTTGTCCGGCAGATGCCTGTCAGGAATGTAGTGCGCCGACAGTCTGGCGGCAGACACCAGAGCTTGATCTGAAATCCGAACCCGGTGAAAATCTTCATATCTTGGACGAAGACCTTTAAGTATTTCTATGGTCTCGGGAACTGCGGGCTCTTCTACAAGAACGGACTGGAACCTGCGCTCGAGCGCGGCGTCGCTTTCTATCTTTTTGCGGTATTCGTCCTGCGTGGTGGCGCCTATGCACTGGAGTTCTCCCCTTGCAAGGGCGGGTTTAAGCATGTTGGCCGCATCCATGGCGCCCTCGGCGGCTCCCGCGCCGATTATCGTGTGTATTTCGTCGATAAAAAGAATGACATTGTCGCTTTTTCGCAGTTCCTCTATTATCCTTTTAAGCCTTTCCTCAAACTCGCCGCGGTATTTGGTGCCGGCTATCAAAAGCCCAAGGTCAAGAGAAACTACTCTTTTGTTCATCAGGGTGTGAGGGATATTGCCTGTCACTATTTTTTGGGCAAGGCCCTCAACAATGGCGGTCTTTCCCACTCCGGCCTCTCCTGTAAGCACCGGGTTGTTCTTTTTTCTGCGGGACAGTATCTGAACCACCCTTTCTATCTCCTTGGCCCTGCCCACAACGGGATCAAGCTTCTTTTCCCTGGCCTGAACTGTAAGGTCGCGGCTAAATGCATCAAGCACAGGCGTCCCGGAAGAAGAAGGAGGCTTTCTGTGATAAGCGGTCTCTTCTCCCAGGAATGCTATTATCCTGTTCTTGGCGGTAGAATAATTGATGCCCAGGTCGTTAAGCACCCTGGCGCAGAGTCCCGTGTTCTCGCGCAGCAGCCCCATAAAAAGGTGCTCCACCCCGACATAGCTGTGGCCGAGCTGCCTGGCCTCGTCCCAGGCCAGCTCAATCGTATGTTTTACTTGAGCGCTGAACGGGATCTCGCTGGCGGGACGGCCCCCTTCGCTTTTTATCGCCTCTTCCAGAAGGCTCTTTATGCGTCCGGGCTCCGCCTTGAAAAATTCAAAGGTCTTAAGGACGACCGGCTCTTTTTCCCGGATCATACCCAATATCATGTGTTCGTTGCCCAGGGAATGGGCCATGAGCCTCTGGGCCTCTTCCTGAGAGGCCATGATGACCCGGACCGCACGCTCGGAAAACCTGTCGAACATTACCATATTGTGTACCCGCCTCTGGAAAAATTATAACAGAAAATAAAGGGGATTAGCATGCAAGTTCAAGGCCCTTTAACGCGATGGATATATAGGGAGGCAAATCCATGTCAGCTGGTTCCAACTTATCTGTTTCTAGCAATAACAAGCACGGCCTTTCGTTCGATCCCAACGGGGGAGTATCGGCTATAAGGACCGGAGGGAACATAGATATCTCAGGACTTGCCCTGAAGGGTGTGGATGCCAACAGCAACAAAGAGAACAGGATCACCCAGATAGCCCACGCCGCGCTCGGAAATATTGGTAATAATGTCTACGAAATAGCCTAAGCGGTCTTTTCTATCGGCAGCATAATAATAAAAGTCGTCCCTTTCCCAACCTCGCTTCTTACCTTTATAGTTCCTTTATGCTCTTCGATTATCCTCAAGGTTATAGGCAGTCCCATACCTGTCCCGCTGGATTTAGTGGTGTAAAAAGGATCGAAGATATTTTTCAGGTCTTCTTCTTTTATTCCGGAGCCGCTGTCCGATATCTCGACAAACACGGTCGGAATGGTATTCTCGTTGGTCTGGGACCCGTTCTTTTTTATTGATACAAAACCTCCCTTTGTGATCTTGCCGAGTTTTATCACCTCGCCGACATCCGTCTTTATTATAAGCTCGCCTCCGTTGGCCATTGCCTGCGAAGCGTTAAGTATTATATTGAGGAACGCCTGGGACAGCTGCGAGGGATCGGCATTTATCTCCGGCAGTTTGGCGAACTTTGTCGTTATTCTTATATTGTTCTTCCTGAACTGGTTCTCCAAAAGGTCAAGGACCTCTTCGAGCACCGAATTGGGGTTGGTCGGCTTGAACTCCGGTTTTGAAGGTTTGCCGAACTTCAGCAGGTTCTCGGCTATCTTATTGATCTTTTCTATCTCAACGGGAACTATGGCGGAAAACTTGTCCCTAAAGTCCTTGTCCTCCCATTTAAGCGGGATGAGCTGGGTAAAGGTCCTTAGCGCGACCAGAGGATTCTTTATTTCATGGGCCATTCCCGCCGACATCGTGCCCAGGGCAGCCAGTTTTTCGGAGGCTATCAGGTGGTCCTGAGTTTCTTTTAATTCGGCCGTCATTTTGTTGAAGGCCCCGGCAAGCCGGCCTATTTCATCAAGGGAACCGGTCTTAATTTTATAATTGAGGTTCCCTTTCCTTATCGCCTCTGTGCCGGAAATGACCTCGCTGATCGAGGCCTCTATACTTTTTGCAAAAAACAGCCCAGCAGTGGTCGCGATAAGTATGCCCATTATCACAAAGGCCAGCGAATTGGTCTCCACTTTCCTGATCTCAAAATAAGCCTGTGAGGCCGGCTCCGACACCGCCACTACCCAGCCCAGCTTGCTTATAGGCAGGAACGAACCTACCATCCTGTCCCCGTCCTTGCCCAAAAAATCCCCCCCCGCCCTGGAGCCAGAAAGCGCTTCTCTGATATACGGAAGATCGTTCATGCTTTCTCTCTCAAGGGCCCTTTTTTCGTCGGGATGCGCAACTATCTTCCCTTCCGAATCCACCACATATATTATCCTGTTCTGGGCATAGCTGAGTTCTTCCACAGAGTATTGGATCCTTTTGATCAAACCGGCCATATTGTTCTCGCTGTCGATGTAATAATTGACCTTGTCAACCACTCCCAGAGCTATCTGGTTGTCTGTCTCGATAATGGCCTTTAGCAAAGACGCTCTTGAAACAGCTATAGTGGCCAGGGTGGTAGCCTCCACAATTATCACTATCAGCACCACAAAGATGAGCACTAACTTGAACAGTATTTTTGTGCGCAAAAAATTGAGGGGCTTAAGGGCAAGATCGTCGGTCGGCGGGATAAGGTTGCCCAGCAGGAACATTGAAAAAGCAAAAAGGGCTATCACCCAGGACAAAAGAAGGTACAGGCTTGCTCCGTAAGAAACATAGAACACTGTAAGGATGTATGCTGCCGCTATGGCAACGGAAGAGATCCCGCACAGGTATTCTATATTCTTCTCTTTCTGGTCCTTTGATCTAAGGGTCCTTATCAGATAATTCATTCCCAGAAGGGCCCAGATGCCTGTCCAAAGCACCCTGATCGGCAGCATTGCCGCAGATTCTATGGCGGGCTCTATGACATCGAACCTGTAGGCAAGGCTCACCGGGGTAGAAATGAGAAGATATCCGGTATAGGCAAGCGCCGCGGCCATGAGTGCGGCTGCCGTAAGCGACCTGTATTTGAACTTTTCACAGGCAAACCTGAAAACAAAATAGACACAGATCAGCAGGCTCAAATAGACGGCCTTCTGCAAAAGCATAAGGGTCGAGAGCTGAGCCCCTATATTGAAGAGCATCTGTGAAGCAATCGTACCCACCACAAAAACCGTGAAAAAAAGGAATAGCAGCGAAAGATACAGATCTCCTTTTTCTCCTTTTTCCAGGAACCTTCGGAAGAGAACATATGACCCTACCGCAAGGATGCCGGAAGCGAATATCTCTACAAAGATGCTTATTATCGTGATCGTTGAGAACACTTTACTGTGCTGCTCCTGCCGGCGCCTGCTCACGCACCGTTATATTCGCTTTTGTCATAGAAAGCCAGCCTTTTTTATTGGCGACCGCAATAAGTATCTCTTTTTCTCCCGGAGGGGTCTTGGCGCTGATGCTGCTCTGGAGCGTAAAGACGCCGTCGTTGGGGGAGCCGTCGCCCCAAAGACCGTTGTCGACAAGTTTCATATTGGATAGCCTTCCCAGGCTGGATATGTCAGCCCTGACATCTTTAATATCCGTTAGTCCGTTGGGATCTTCTACCTTGACAATGAGGTCAAAAACCGATATCCCGTCGGCGTTGATCCTAGCCGGGGTTACTTTTACATACTTGATGACCGGTGCCATCGTTGCCCTGTTAAGCTGGACCAGATTGTAGCCGATCGCAACATTGAAGAGGTCTGAGATCTTCTTTTTCATGAAGTCCGTGGCGGAAAGCATAACAGCCATCTCTCCCTTGGTTATGTACTTTTCTTTCTTGTCCGGCTGCGGCGCGGCCAAAGCGGGGCCTTGAAACAGCAGCAATACGGCCAGCAGCGCCGCGGCAATTAAGACGACCGGCCTATTTCTATCTTTTAAGTTCATCAAATTTCTTCAGGATCTCCATTCCTTCGGATTCCCTTATTCCTTCCTGTGGATGGAACTTCCCGTCCGCAAACGGTTTCATCAGTCCTATCTGAGCTACAGTTTTTATGTAAGGTGCGGACCAGGAATCGGCCGGGACATCCGGGAACGGGGCTCTGTCCACTCGAGCAAGGTCAAGCGAGCGGGCCCTGACCAGCCAGACAGCCAGCTCAGCCCTGGTTATCCTTTCTTCCGCTTCAAATTCCTTTTTTGCAGGGATCTGGATCACTCCTAGCGTTGCAAGTCCTTCCAGGGTCTGTTTCTTGCTCTCGGCCTTGGCCTTTTTCTGCTCCACGGCCTGTTTTTCTTTTTCCAGGCGCTCCTGCCTTGCAAGCAGCTCCTGCTTCTCCTTTTCAAGCCTTGCCTTTTCTGCTTCCGAAAGCTCTTTGGCCCTTTCTTTGTACGCTATTTCCGCCTGTTTTTTGACTACCTCGTCCTCTTTTTTCAGGACCGCTGATCTCTCCTGCTCAAGCCTTTTGAGTTCCGGTATCTTTACCGCGACCTTCCTTAACACACGCCTGGAAAAAGAGATCTTCTGTTTCTCATGTTCTCCCGTGATCTCTATCTTGTTCTTTCCAATATCAAGAGGCACTTCAACGGAAAATATGCCGTCGGAGGCGACATATACATCCAGGCCGTTGACCTTGGCCCTTACCCCCTTTGCCTCTCCGCTGACCAAGACCCTGTCATTTTCGGTAGAGGATTCGTCCTGCGGAGAGAACACCTTCAAATACCTTATCTTTTTTTTCTTTTGCCAGCCGATTCCTCGGGAACATAAGATGCGGAAAATACCAGGCTGCCTCCCGTGGTGATCGAAGGGTTCATGGCCGCATCCAGTCTCCAGCCGTTAAAAATAAAGCCGGCCCCAAGGGTCAAACCTGTTTCCACCGTTTTTACACTAAGCCTCTGGTCTATGCCCGTCCTCAGGAACAGGGATTCGTTGGGACTCCATTCCGCGCCGGCATGCAGGATCAGAGGTCTGGTCCCCGAAGAGATAGAACCTTCAAGGTCTGCGGCAAGCAGCAGGCTGCCGGGGTAAGAATATCCCAGGTATGAACTGTCCCCGAACACCCTTGCGCTTGTACCGCCTCTTACGACAAGAGGGATCCCTTCTGAGTCTCCGCTGTTCCAGACAATGCTTCCTCCTCCCATGGCGCCTTTTGGCAGCGCGTTCTGAAGAACGGCTCCCAGACTCAACCAGCTGTTGGGAAAGGCAAGGACACTCAGGTCAAGGTCCCAGCCGGAACCGTTCTGTACAGAGACCGGGGTCTGCAGTTCTTCGTTAAGGAGCAGTTTGAGCCCGGCACCTATCGAATATCCCGGGAATTCTTTTGCATAGGTTATTGTGCCGTAGCTGTTCGAATTGGACACAAGCCCCCCCGGGGTGGAAAGGTCCTTGAACGACCTTGACACAAGCCCGAACCCGATGGTGCCTATATCGGTCGGATACACCTGCAGGATGGAGAGATTTTTTGCGTCCCTGAAAGAAAATGAGATCTCGCCAAGACCGGCCTGGGCCGCCGGATTATAAAAGACCGCGTTGCCGTCCTGAACTACAGCGGTAAAAGCGCCGCCCATCCCAAGAGGCCTGGCTCCTACAGAGATATCAAAAGCGTTGACCCCGTAGTCCGAAAGCGCAGCAGAAACCGCTGCCGGCGTAATCGCCGCCAGTACAGCAGCAAAAATCATGCGTGTCAGTGATCTGTTCATTTATAAAATATCCAGTTTTATCTGCCCTTCCGATGCTCCCCCCTTTTTGTCCCTGACGACAACAGGAATGGGAACACTGGAACTTTTGATGCCGGACGGGACCCTGATCTCCTTCATGAATATGAGATCACCGCTCTTAACATCCCCGCTGGTCCCGTTGTCGACAAGGATCTCTTTGGAGGTCCCTCCAAGCGCCGAAAGATCTGCGCTTACAGATTCTATGTCAGAAGCCCCGTCCTGGTCCTCAACTCTTACGGCAAGGACAGCTGCCCCTCCCGGCCTTACGGCAAATGGATATGAGATACTGCTCAATATGATCGGGGGCCTGTTCAAGGCAAATACACGCAGCCTTGCTGTATCAGAAGAAGACAGCCCCCATTTGTTAACTGCCGCTACCTGTATGATTTTTGCTCCCGCGGGTATTTCCGTCCCTACCGGAAAAGTTAGAGAAAAGATCCCATCCCCGGCAGCCGCATCCCCGTGGCTTTCGTCATCATACATGACAGCATCAGCCGGGCCTCCCAGCTGCCTCATGTCAGCCTTGACGACAACCACTTCTGGAGTGCCGACTTCAGATACCACCTTTGCGTAAAGACCCACCTTTGTAACCCCGTCGGCATAAACTGCATCCGGGCTTGCCTTTGCCGTGACAGCCGGGGCAATGTTAACCTCGCACAAGACCTTTTCGTCAAATCCTTTGCTCCAGTCATGAACAAGACTGATCTTGTTCCTGGCCTCTTTTATCCTTGAGATCATGTTGGCGGCTTCCGCCCTTGTCATGTTCCTGTCAATATCGTACACCTTTGCCCTCTGGGAAATTCCTATGATATAACCTTCTTCAATGGCAGCTTGCAGGTTCTCTTTCTTAACCTGATCAAGGTAGGCTTCTATCGTATCCGACTGAGACTTTTCCAGGACCGGCTGTATGCCGACCGCTTTTGTCAGATAGTAGCCCGCATCCGATCTCGAAAGAGGTTCGTCGATCCCGAACAGACCTCCCGGCAGCGGATCCATATAGCCTTTGCCAAGGACGGCATAAATGTAAGGCGACCTCCAGTGCTCCGGAGGAACATCCGGCAGCAGAGTGTAGGAGAACTGGCCCAGCGGCAGGCCCTTTGCGCGGCAGAGCCAGGTGGCAAACTCTCCCCTGGTAACCAGTTCATCGGGCATAAAGCTGCCGTCGGGAAAAGCCTCAACGATCCCCGCCGTTGCCATTTCCGAAACGACCTTCCTGGCCCAGTGCAGCCTCCCAAGATAGAGCTCTTCCATATCCGGATATTTTATTGTCCTGAGCATCCTGCTTTCCACTATCTGTTTTTTGCCCGATGCCTCCAGGGCGCTTATCCTGGCCAGGTTCTTTCCGCTCCTTAATATCAGCGCCGCTTCAAACCGTCCGTTCTCTTTTTGCGGGACCTTCCTGCCGTTGACTGTCAAAAGCACCGACCTGTTCGAGGGTTTGATCCTGCCCTGCAGCAGCACCAGGTCGCTTGAAGCCGTGTATTTTGCTGGAGGATGCTGAACAGTTATCACCTCAAGAGGCTTGTCAAGAGTAGTCTTTTTGGGCTTTGCGGCTAGACCGGGAGCCTGAAATAAAACCTGCACTGCAAGACCGCACACCGGCAGTGAAAATAAAAGGGCTGAAAACAGCTTTTTCATTGGGAAAATTATAGCACAGGGACGGTGTTTTTCAAATAAAAACGCCATGATCGGGCAAGGCATCTTAAGCCTTATGCTATAATCTAAAATTAGGAGGAAGGATTTACCGTTGTTCCTTAAAAACCTGACAATAAAAGGCTTTAAGACCTTTGCGGAAAAAACTTCACTTGATTTTGACCCTTCCAGCGCTATAACAGGCATTGTGGGGCCTAACGGCTGCGGAAAATCCAATGTGATAGATGCCGTACGGTTCGTGATAGGAGAACAGAGCATAAAAGAAATGCGCGGCGAGAGCCTGGACCAGCTGATCTTTGCCGGAACCTCGCTTAAGAAAGCCCTTTCCATGGCTGAAGTCTCTATCACAATAGACAACGCGGACGGAAAGATGAAGACGGACTTTAGCGAAGTTTTCATAAAAAGGCGCATTTTCAGGTCCGGGGAGAGCGAGTTTTTCCTCAACAAGAACCCCTGCAGGCTCAAGGACATAAAGGAACTCTTCCTTGATACGGGCATAGGCGGCGGGGCTTACTCTATAATCAACCAGGGTCAGGTGGATTCCATCCTTCTTTCAAAACCGGAGGACAGGAGGCAGCTTTTTGAAGAGGCCGCCGGCATCGGCAAATACAAGTTCAGGAAAAGGGCCTCCGAGCGCAGGTTGATAGCCACGGAGCAGAACCTTTTGAGGGTTAACGATCTGAGAGGAGAGATCAAGGATGCCATAGCGACCCTTGCCTCGCAGGCCGAAAAAGCAAGAGAGTACACTGCGCTGAAAGAAGAGCTTAAGAACATAGAGATAGGACTTTCGAAAAGGGTCCTCAAAAGCCTGAAGGAGCGCAAAGACAACTGCCTGGCCAGGATAGACGAACTTGAGAGCAAAAGCAGCGGGGCCATGAGCGATGTTGAAAAAGATGAGAAAGAAAGGGTCCGCCTTAAAGACCGGATCAGGGCCATAGAAGCCTCAACGGACGAGACCCGGCAGGAGTCCTCTAAGCTGAGAGAAAAAATCGAGTCCGCAAAGAGCACCGTGGCCATCAACAGGGAGCGTTCGCTCCAGCTTAAGGAACGGATATCTGCCCTTAAGAACGAGGCCGCCTCCATTGAGGACGGGATATCTCAGAGGAAACCCAGGCTTGAGGAAAAAGAAGCTTCCCTTGCCGGCCTTACCGAGGGTTTCGGAGCTTCTAAGCGGGTGCTTGAAGAAGCGGAAAAGAACTTTGCCTCAATTTCCTCAAAGATCGAGGAGTCCATCGGCTTTTGGAACTCGCTTAAGAACCCCGTCGTAGAAAAAGAGATGGAGCTTTCCTCAAAAAAACACAGGATCTCGGAACTGGAACTGGAGATCAAGTTCGCAAGACAATCGCTTGAGCAGGACACCTCCTTTGCCGAAAACCTCAGCGGCCTTAAGAGCGACATAGAGTTCATAGAGAAAGAGCTGCTCTTGGTGCCTTCGGTGGAGCAATCGCTCATCGGCCGCATCTCGGAGAGAAAGCTTGAGATCAACAAAAAGATAGAGATAGAGCTGTCCATACTTAAGGAAAGCATCGATAAGAAGGCGGCAAGGGTAAGAGAACTGGAATCCGCAGCTGCAGAGGAAGGCATCAAGCTTGAGGAGATAAGGTCGGGGGCAAGCAAAGCCGCCGAAAAATGCTCGGAGATGGAGCAAAAAACAAAGGAACTTACGCTGCAGAAGGAAAAAGCGATCCTGGAGCTGGCGGAGATAAGGGCCGGCTTTAAGAACTATGAGCAGACATATGCCTCAAAAAAAGAAGAGATAGAGAACCTGAGAACAGAGCTCTCCTATCTTGTGCGCCAGGCCGAAGAAAAGAACGCCTCGACTTTAGACCTTTCCTCCAGGCTGGAGAGCTGCGAAAAAGAAGCCCTCGAACTTGAAGCAAGCCTGCCCTCGCTAAAAGAGGACGAAGAGCGGCTTGCCGCAAGCCTGCAGGAACTCGTCAAGGAAAAAGGGTCCTTGAACGGCCTTCTGGAAGAACTGGAGGCAAAGATGAGGTCGGTTTCGGGAGAGGACCGGGCCCTTAGGGACAACCTTTCAAGGGAGCAGGTGACCCTGGCCAAGATAGAGGGCGAGTGGCAGACAACGGAGGCGCTGCTTCGCGAGGAGTACGGCCTTACTGTCGAGGAAGTGGAAAAAAGCGATCTTGAAAGCCCTTCCAATATGGGGAAAGCCAAGGAGGAGACCGAAGGTCTCAAAGCAAGGATACGGGCGCTTGGAGCGGTCAACCTGCTGGCAATAGAAGAATACGAAGCTTCCAAGGACCGCCTTTCTTTTATAGAAAGCCAGTACGCGGACCTCGTTTCGGCAAGGGACAATCTTAACACACTGATCAGACAGCTTGATAAAGAAGCCAGGGAAAGTTTTCTTGCAAACCTCGAGTCCGTAAGCGCGCATTTTACCGAGATCTTCTCCAGCCTGTTCGAGGGCGGCGAGGCAAAGATAACCCTGCTGGAAGGCGACCCGCTTGAGGCGGGAATAGAGATAATGGCCAAACCCTCCGGAAAAAAATGGCTCTCCCTTTCGCTGATGTCTGGCGGAGAGAAAGCCCTTACCGCTATTGCCCTTCTGTTCGCGCTGATGAAGACCCGCCCGTCCCCGTTCTGCTTTATGGACGAAGTGGACGCCGCGCTTGACGAAATAAATGTCCTGCGCTTTACCAGGATGCTACGGGACTTTTCCCGGCATTCCCAGATAATAGTGATCACGCACAGCAAAAGGACCATGTCAGCGGCGGACACTCTTTACGGAGTGACAATGGAAGAGCCGGGGATCTCTAAAGTTGTTTCGATGAAATTAGTAAAGGTGGCGGATTAACATAAGATCCTTATTCTTGTCGCTTGTAATCGCTCTTGTTCTCTGCGGGGCCTGCCCTGCTTTTGACAAGGTATTTACCAGACGCCTTGACGAAGGCGTCGATTACACTCACATCGTAAGGACCATGCCTTCCGGGCAAATTCTCAGCATTCACGCGGTAAAGCTTGACCTTGCCTCCGGTTCCTTTGAGGTCTTCCCCGCCCTGGCCAGAGAGACCGTAGGCAGGCTGGAATCCGTGGATTCCATCGCAAAAAGGTATGGCGCCCTTGTGGCGGTAAACGGCTCCTTTTTTAAGAGGAGCAGGCCTTATCTGCCTCTGGGGCTGCTGGTGATAAACGGCAGTGTGATAACAAAATCCCTCCTCAACAGGTCAGCTGTAGGAATATCCAACGACAAAGAGGTAAAATTCGGGATCCCGAGATTTGTGGGAAAGATAATCAACAAAGAAACAGGGGAGGAACTAGAGATATGGGGCATGAACAGGCCCCGCAAGGAACACGAAATAATAATCTACACCCCCGAATATGGGGCCTCGACCCGTACCAATGAGAATGGCGTAGAACTCATTATCGAAGATGACAGAGTGTTCGGCATCTCGTCCGGCAATTCGCCTATACCGGACAACGGATATGTCATTTCTTTCCACGGTTGGACAAGGGACTATTCTAACACGCTTCCTCCCGGAGCCAATGTCGAGGCCAGATACAGCCTTTCCGAAGGCTGGGAAAGCATAGACCACGTCATAACAGCGGGCCCCAGGCTGGTAGAAAATTCTGCCAATGTTTCCGGGGCCTGCGTCAGGGACGAATATTGCGGCAGCGACCTTATTGGAAGGAATGCCCGTTCGGCAATAGGAATGACATTAGATAACAAATTGCTCATTGTTGTATCAGAAGGCAATTCTGCAAGGCGCAACAAAAGAAGAAAAGGCTTAACTTATCACGAGCTTGCCGAAACGCTTATCGTACTGGGTGCAAAGGACGCCATCGCTCTTGACGGCGGCAGCTCTTCAACGCTGTTCTTAAAGGACAGGGTTGTCAATATCCCCTCGGACGGTTTTCAGCAGGGCGTAAGCAACGCGCTATTGGTTAAGCTTGGGAAGAGATAAGATTCGTCTTCTGGCCAAAGAGATAATTTTTTATCACTATTCAATCTTGTCAGACTTTTCCAAATTACACTTTGCACATAATATTCGGATATTTTTCTCAGTCATACTTGTTCCCCCTTTTGAAAAAGGCAAATCGTGGTCGAAATGTAAATTCTTTGTTGAGCCGCACTTTACACACTTTCCTTTGTCTCTTTTCCACACTATCTTTTTTATCTCACTCGGTATTAGTCTAGTGTGTTTCAAATCAATAAGGCTCTTTGTTTCAATGTCCTGACTGTCTGACAACCTTAGAAGAAATACGAATACTTTCCTTTTCCCATCATACTTAATAGCGTAATCAACCAAGTCGAAAAAACCTTTTAAAGACCATACCCCGGGAAGTATTTTTTCATAACTTTTACCCTCTCGCTATTTGCAGTCCCATTTTTATACTTCTCTATCGCTTCAATGAATTTCCCATTTTGCGTCAATGTTCCTATTCTGGTAGTTCTTGGTTGATCCAGCATTTTAGGGTTCATTTCATAAGAAGTTTTTGGCTCGTCGTGGCCTTCATACTCAATCGTTATGCCATCCTCAAGAACCTTGTCAGAATATGGCGCGTTCAATCGGCGAGACATAAGAATGACAGAATAATTGGGCCTCATCCTAAAGTTCATCCCTCTTTGCAAGGTCTGTACATTTTCAAGATCGCACATCTCTCGGTAAGAATATATTTGGTCAGGCATATTCATATTGTTACAGCTATTCTATATACAAGCATCCCCGCACATTTAAAATCATTATGAATTAGAGAGTTTAAACCTGCAAGAGGGATTAGCTTGCTGGCGGTCGGTAGGCGTCAATCCGCTGTGCAGACGATCTCCTTGAGGACGCAAATTGAGACAGACCCCTCCGGGCAATTCTTCTTCTACTTTTCTTGCATCGGCAAGAAATCCCTCGCAGGCTCGGGATAAAATCCGCAAAAGAAACTCGCGGGGGCTCTGCCCCCAGCTCCCCCGCAAGCGCCGTAATTCCCTCGCCCGCACCTTTCGACAAGCTCAGGGCAAGCTCGCTCGGTTCCAACGGCGCTTGAGCAACCAAGATACTAATATGCCTGCATAGCCTATATTTCTTAAAGAACTCACAGATAATGGCGATTGCCGTTCCGGGCGACGACACAAAGAATGAATAATAGGAAAGACTCTAAACATTCGATACTAAACGAGTCCGTATGAGGACTCGATATGTGCCTGGAGGAGCTTACGGCAATCGCGGGATTGTTAAGGGCGGAGCCCTTAACGAGTTTCTTTTCTGTCCACTTTTCTTTTCGACAAAAGAAAAGTGGACATGCCTGTTTGTGTCAGGCGCCAAAATTGCTGTTAACACGGCTAAAGGGGGCTTTTTATGAAAAAACGGAACTGGTCACAAATTGTGACCGGTTCAAGAGGCTTAAGCATTCCTCTTCGAATCCATACGTTTTTACCGAGTATGGAATAGCTATGCTCTCCAGCATCCTTAAAAGCGAAAAGGCTATTCAAGTTAATATATTGATCATGCGGACTTTTACTAAAATAAGGACTTTGTTATCAACGCACAAAGAATTGTTTCAAAAACTTCAATTATTGGAACACAAGATAGAACGCCACGAAGAGGATATTATCAGCATTCTAAATGCCATAAGGCACATCGCCAAAGAAGAATCAAAGCCTAAAGGCAAATTCGGGTTTGTTCCTGAAAACAGCCCCTAGATCCCGGCGTCCTTCTTAAGCGCCGCGGCTTTGTCGGTGCTTTCCCACGGCAAATCCAGCTCAGGCCTGCCGAAGTGCCCGTAAGAAGCCACCTGCCTGTAAAGAGGCCGCCTTAACTTTAGTTCCCTGATTATTATCCCGGGCCTTAGGTCAAAATGCTTGTTGATAAGTTCCTGGATCTTGTTGTCGGAGATCTTTCCGGTGCCAAAGGTCTCTACCATGACCGACATCGGCCGCGCAACTCCTATGGCATAGGCCACCTGGACCTCGCACCTCTCCGCCAGCCCCGCCGCGACTATGTTCTTGGCAACATATCTGGCCGCGTAGCAGGCGGAACGGTCCACTTTTGTTGGGTCTTTCCCGGAAAACGCTCCGCCGCCGTGCCTGGCATATCCGCCGTAGGTATCGACTATGATCTTTCTTCCCGTAAGCCCGGTGTCGCCCTGGGGCCCTCCTATCACGAACCGGCCCGTCGGATTGACATAGAACTTGGTGTTCTTGTCCATAAGTTTCTCGGGAACTATTTTTTTGACGACCTTTTCTATGATGTCCTTTTTTATCTGCTCGGGATCGACATCGGGGTCGTGCTGCGAAGCTATGAGCACACTGTCCACCCTGACGGGCTTGTTGTCGTGATATTCCACTGTGACCTGGGATTTCCCGTCCGGCCTCAGGTATTTCAGCTCTCCGCTTTTTCTTACATCGGCCAGTTTTTTGGCAAGTTTTTGAGCAAGGCTGATCGGAAGAGGCATCAGTTCCGGCGTTTCGCTGCAGGCAAAGCCGAACATAAGCCCCTGGTCCCCCGCCCCCAGTCCTTCCAGGTCCTCTTTCACTACCTCGCCTCCGCGGATCTCCAGAGCGGTGTCAACCCCCCGGGCAATGTCCTTGGATTGTTCCTTGATGGAAACAAGGACGCCGCAGGTCTCATAATCAAAGCCTATCTCCCTGCTCACATAGCCGATATCCTTTATCGTGTTCCTTACTATAGAAGGGATGTCGACATAAGTTCCTGTGGTAACCTCTCCGGCAACCACAACAAGCCCGTTGGTGGTAAGCGCCTCGACCGCCACCCTGGCCGGAGGGTCTTTTTCTATGATGGCATCAAGAATGGAATCGGATATCTGGTCGCACATCTTGTCGGGATGTCCCTCTGTCACCGATTCCGAAGTAAAAAAATGTTTCTTGGACATAAAAACTCCTTTGTTTTACTGATTTCTGTGAACAAAAGCAATTTTATCACAGTTTGCCAAAGCCCTCAACGGGTGCTAAAATTACTTTGCGATGGGCAATTTGAGCGAACACTTCAATTCGAGGGATTTTGTGTGCCGGTGCGGCCAGTGCAGGAACGACATCAGGGTGCATCTGGGTCTGGTGGGCGCGCTGGAAATGATAGGCTTCAACTTTAAAAGGACCCCGAGGATAGCCTCTGCCTTCAGGTGCGAATACTATAATGACAAGCACAACATCGGCAAAAAAAATGCCCACAGCCAGGGCAAAGCCGCTCATATATACATAGACGGGGTCAAGCTTAACGACCTTTACAATTTTGCAAAAACCATACCCGAAATACGGGGGCTTGGCTATTATCCCGAAGAAAAGTTCATACATATAGATACCAGGTCCCTTGACAAGGGGGCGGAAAAGGACGAATGGTTTAAAGAGGGAGGAAAGATCCACCCCATGACCGCCGAGGCAAAGACAAGGTTTGGACTGCTCTAGCAGATGGATAATGACATACAAGGCTTTTTGTCGTACCTGAGGGACGAAAGAAAATACTCCCCCCACACTTTGAGCGGCTACCTGCTGGACCTTAGAGAATACTCTGAATTTTTGAAGGGAGATTCCCTGCCCCACCTTTCTATGACCAGGAACCTTGCGCGCGCTTATCTTGTCCGGCTGGAAGAAAAAAAACACGGCAGAAAATCGGTAGCAAGAAAGATCTCGTGCCTTCGCAGTTTTTACAGATATCTCGTAAAAGAAAAAAGGCTTGAAAAGAATATCTGGAAAGCCGTTTCGATCCCAAAGGCGGAGAAAAAGCTCCCTTCTTTTTTGTACGAAGAGGAGATAGCCTCTCTTCTTGAGGCTGTCAAAATAAATACTCCGCAGGGAATGAGGGACAAGTCCATACTTGAACTGCTTTACGCCTCGGGAATGCGCGTAAGCGAAGCGGCTGCGCTTAACCTTTCGGATATCGACCCTGAAAGCGGCGAGGTGCTGGTAATGGGCAAGGGCTCAAAAGAAAGAGTGGTGCTTATCGGCTCATACGCCAGGGCGGCTCTCTTTGATTATATTAAGTTGGCCCGCCCCAAACTCCACGGCAAAAAGGAGCGTAACAGGGCTCTCTTCTTGGGACGGCTTGGGGGCCGCCTGACAGGCCGCAGCATAGAGCGGCTCATAGCAAGGTACTCAAAGGCCGCGGGGATCGCCAAAAAAGTGACCCCTCACAGCCTGAGGCACAGTTTTGCCACCCATCTTCTTGAGCGGGGGGCCGACCTGCGCAGTGTCCAAGAGCTATTGGGCCACAGCAGCCTCTCCACCACGCAGGTGTATACCCATATAACCAAAGAGAGGCTAAAAAGTGTCCACACTAAGGCCCACCCCAGGGCCAGAGGCTGATTTGACACCCCGGCTCCGCTTGCCTTATAATGAAAACAGAAGATGAAAGCAGATATCGGGGAGCTCCTCAAGCACATCGGCAATGAGGCTGATCTTAGGCGGGAGGAAAAGCTCTCCTGGCCGCAGGACGGGCTTGAGATGCTGGGCCCGGTAATAGCATCGCTTCATCTGGTCAACACGGGCGAAGGCATTCTGGTAACAGGCGAAGTATCCGCAAAGGCAGCCCTTAACTGCAGCCGGTGCGGAAAAGCCTTTACAGGAGCCCTTAAGGTCGTCATAGAAGAGCAATTCTGCCGGGACCCGTTAGACGAGATGGCCTTTCCCATAAGCAGCGACAACTTTATCGACCTGTCGGAAGCTTTCAGGCAAAATTTTCTGGCTTCCCTGCCGATACGGACGATCTGTTCTAAGGACTGCAAAGTGCCCGGAAGTTCGGAAAAGAAAAAAGTGTTGGACCCAAGGCTGGAAAAACTTAAAGAGGTCTTTAAAAAGGAGGAAGAAAAAAATGCCGGTCCCAAAAAAGCGGCACAGTAACACCAGAACGCTCAGAAGAAGGGCCAACTGGAAGGTAAAGCCGGTCAATTACGGGTCCTGTCCCGAGTGCGGCAGCGAAGTGCTTTCTCACACCGCGTGTTCGGTGTGCGGCAAGTACAAAGGGCGCCAGGTCATTGCGATCAAAGAAAAGAAGCCGAAAAAGAAGGAGAATTGATCCTTGATACGTATCGCCCTTGACGCCATGGGCGGAGACCATGCCCCCGCTGAGATCATAAGAGGCGCGCTTTCGGCGTCCGGCAGCGGCGATATTCAGATAGTGCTTGTCGGCAACGAAAAAGCCCTGAAGAGCATCAAAAAAGCTTCGACCTTTGAGATAGTGCATGCTTCCGAGGTGATCGGAATGCATGAATCCCCGGTTTCCTCGGTTAAACAGAAAAAAGACTCCTCCATAAATGTGGCCCTCAACCTTCTTAAAGAAAAAAAAGTGGACGCCGTTATTTCTGCCGGAAACACCGGAGCCCTGATGGCCTCGGCCCTTTTTAAGCTTGGGCGCATAGAGGCCGTAGAGCGCCCCGCCATAGCAACGGTGTTCCCTACAATGAGCGGGGGCAAGGTCCTGCTGCTGGACATGGGGGCAAATGTGGACTGCAAGCCTAAGAACTTGCTGCAATTCGCCCAGATGGGCTCGCAGTATGCCGGGCATGTTATGCATGTAAAAAACCCGCGGATAGGCCTGCTTAACATAGGCGAAGAGACCGAAAAGGGCAATGAACTTACAGCAGATACTTATCCCCTGCTCAAGGAAAGCGGGCTCAACTTTATCGGCCACATAGAAGGCGGCGACATACTTACCGGAAAGACCGATGTTGTGGTCTGCGACGGCTTTATCGGCAATATAATCCTCAAGTTCGGGGAAAGCGCTACCTCCATGGTGTTCAAACTGATCAAGAAAGAAGTGCTGCGGAATCCGGTCTCCTTGCTGGGAGCATCCCTTTTGCTGCCCGCCCTTTTGGGCATAAAAAAGAAAATAGATTATGATGAGTTCGGCGCGGCCCTGATACTGGGACTTAACGGCATCGTTTTTAAAGCACACGGCAGGGCAAAGGCCAAGGCCATAAAGAACGCCATCAAAACCTGCGCGGAATCCGTAAGGGAAAATATTGTTGAAAGCATAGGCTGCGGCATAAAATGAGCAACGCAAAGATAATAGGCACGGGATCGGCACTCCCTGAAAAGGTCCTGACCAACTTTGACCTGTCAAAGATAGTTGACACCTCGGACGAGTGGATAAGGACAAGGACCGGCATAGGGGAAAGAAGGGTATCGGACGAAAAAACCTCAACTTCGGACCTTGCCATGGTTGCGGTAGAAAAAGCCCTTAAGGCTTCCAAAACCTCCCCGGAGGAGCTCGACCTTATAATAGTAGGCACTTCCACACACGACACGCTGTTCCCTTCTGTCGGCTGCATCATTCAGGGCAAGATCGGAGCAAAGAACGCTGCTGCGTTTGATGTTTCGGCGGCCTGCTCCGGATTCAATTTTGCCATGACAGCCGCGTCCAATTTTTTTAAGGCCGGCAGCAGCAAAAAGGCTCTTGTCGTAGGCGCGGACACCCTGGCAAAATATCTGGATTGGAGCGACCGGGGCACCTGCGTTCTCTTTGGCGACGGAGCCGGAGCGGTGGTCCTTTCGCAGGCAAAAGCAGGAGAAGGCATACTTGCCAGCGCACTGACCTCTGACGGGACCGGAGCGCCTTATCTGACAATGCCGGGAGGAGGCAGCAGGAACCCCAGGCCAAATGACGAAAAAGAGCGCTGCATAACAATGAACGGCAAAGAAGTCTTTAAATTTGCTGTAAAAGCCTTCGAGAACACCCTTCTGAGCGCCCTTGGCTCAGCCGGCCTGACCCACGACAAGATCGATCTTTTGATCCCTCACCAGGCCAACATAAGGATCATAGACCACGCCATGAAAAGATTCGGGATGCCCAAAGAAAAGATCTTTGTCAATCTGGAAAAGTACGGCAACACTTCCGCGGCCTCTATCCCTATCGCCCTTGACGAAGCGCTCAAAGGCGGCAGGATAAAGAAAGGTGATATAATTGCGGTGGTCGGCTTTGGCGCCGGGCTTACATCGGGCGCCAATATTATTAAATGGGAGGTTTAGCGGCAATGGACTATCTGTTGACTGATGAACAAAAGATGATCAAGGACCTTGCAAGGAAGATCGCTGAAGAAAAAGTTAAACCCGTAAGGGCCGAACTTGACGAAGCCGGAAAGTTCCCCTGGGAACTGATGAAGGTATTTGCCGAAGCCGATCTTTGCGGGCTTTATATAGCTCCGGAATACGGCGGGTTTGGCGGCGGCTGCCTTGAATTCTGTCTGGCCACCGAAGAGGTCAGCAGGATCTGCGGAGGCGTCGGCGTCACTTTTGCCGCATCAGCGCTGGGCTGCTACCCAATAGTGCTTTTCGGCACGGAAGAACAAAAAAAGAAGTATCTCCCTCCCATTGCCTCGGGCAAAAAGCTTGCGGCCTTCGGTCTTACCGAGGCCAACGCCGGGTCCGATGCCGGAGGTATCGAGACAACGGCCAAAAAGGACGGGGACTACTACATCCTCAACGGGACCAAACAGTGGATAACCAACGGCGGGGAAGCCGAGATCTACACTGTGATCGCAATGACGGACAAAAAGAGGGGCAGCCGCGGCGCTACAGCCTTTATCCTCGAAAAAGGCATGCCGGGTTTTACCTTCGGCAAAAAAGAGAACAAGATGGGGATCAGATGCTCCGCGACAAGGGAGCTTGTGTTCCAGGACTGCAAGATACACAAATCACAGATGCTGGGCAAAGAAGGCATGGGCTTCATTGTCGCGATGAAGACCCTGGACAGGACCAGGCCGGGGATAGGCGCGCAGGCGGTCGGCATAGCGCAGGGCGCTTTTGAAGAAGCCCTAAATTATTCCAGGACAAGGGTGCAGTTCGGCAAACCCGTCTCTTCTTTCCAGGGGGTCCAGCATATGCTTGCTGACATGGCCACGCAGATAGAAGCCGCAAGGGCCCTTGTAATTGCAACGGCAAGGACCGTTGATACGGGAACCGACAATATCTCCAGGGATTCGGCCATGAGCAAGCTGTTTGCCAGCGATGTTTCCATGAAGGTGACCGTGGATGCGGTCCAGATCCTGGGAGGCTACGGCTATATGAAGGAATACCCCGTGGAAAAATACATGAGAGATGCCAAGATAACCCAGATATACGAGGGCACCAACCAGATACAAAGGAATGTTATCGCCCTGCAGCTGATCAAAGAATCCGCTGCCACAAAATAATAAAAAAGACCGATAATCCGGCCCCGCTTCTTAAGCGGGGCTGTTGTATGTTAAAATAAAATGAACAGATGAACATTGTAGTCTGCATAAAACAGGTGCCTGACACCAATGATGTCAGGATAGACCCTAAAACCAACACCCTCATCAGAGAGGGCGTAAAGAGCATCATCAATCCCTTTGACGAGAACGCCGTTGAAGCCGCTTTGAGGCTCCGGGATGCCGGCGGCGGCAAAGTTACCGTTATCACCATGGGCCCTCCGCAGGCAGCCGACGCGCTCAAGACCGCGATAGCGATGGGAGCGGACGAAGCCGTGCTCATATCCGACAGGGCATTTGCCGGAGCGGACACCTGGGCCACCTCTTACACCCTTTCGCAGGCCATAAAAAAGATAGGCGCATATGATCTGGTCCTTTTTGGAAAACAGGCCATAGACGGCGATACAGCTCAGGTGGGCCCCGGGGTAGCAGAGTTTTTGGACATCCCGCAGATAACCTTTGCCATCAGCATAGAATCCGAGGGCGGCAAGATACGGGTCAAGCGCCAGCTGGAGGACACTTCAGAGATAGTAGAAGCGGCTCTTCCGGCTGCCGTTACCGTCATAAAGCAGATAAATGAACCCAGGCTGCCTTCGCTAAAGGGGCAGATGAGGGCAAAAAAGATGGTTATCCCCTCGTGGAGCGCAAAAGACATAGCGGCAGACGAGAACAATACCGGGTTGAACGGCTCTCCCACAAAAGTGGTGCGGATATTTACTCCGCCGCCAAGGGGAAAGAGCGAGCTGCTGGAGGGCGAGCCGGAAACAATTGCAAAAACCCTGTTTGACAAACTCAAGGAACAAAAGGTGATCTGATATGCCCGAAGGAATACGAGTAATAGCGGAAAAATGCAAAGGCTGCAGGCTTTGCGTGCCTTCCTGCCCGTACGGGGCGATAGAAATGCACGGAAAACTGGCCGTCATCAACGATAAATGCGTTCTCTGCGGCGCCTGCGTGGGCCCCTGCAAGTTCAACGCCATAGAGATCACCGTTGCCAAGAAGGAAGGCCCCAAAAAGGACCTTTCCGGTTTTAAGGGGATCTGGGTATTTGCCGAGCAGCACCAGGGCAAAGTGCAGGGAGTGGCTCTTGAGCTTATTGCCGAAGCCAGAAAACTGGCCGCGGACCTGAAAGAAGAAGTGGCCGCGGTGCTTTTGGGAGATGCGGACATAAAAAAAGCCTCGCAGGAGCTGATACACTGCGGAGCAGATAAGGTCTATGTATGCGCGGACCCAAAGCTGAAGAGCTATACTACCGAGCCCTACTGCGACACCATAGTTGAATTGATAAAGGCCTATAAGCCGGAGATAGTGCTTATGGGGGCCACCACCACCGGCAGGGACCTTGCCTCAAGGATAGCGGCAAGGATAAGAGTGGGGCTTACCGCGGACTGCACCGGGCTTGACATAGACCCCGAAAAGAAGATCCTGCGCCAGACGCGCCCCGCTTTTGGCGGCAACATCATGGCAACTATCATCTCTCCCGATTTTAGGCCGCAAATGGCTACTGTGCGGCCCAAAGTGTTCAAAAAACTCCAGCCGGACGCCTCAAGAAAAGGCCGGATAATAGAGTTCCCCGCAAAGATATCGGAAAAGTCGCTGAGGGTCAAACTTCTAGAGATAATACAATCGACCGAAAAGAAAGTGAACCTGGCGGAGGCAGAGATAATCGTGTCCGGCGGGCGCGGACTTGGATGCGCGGAAAACTTCAAACTGGTAAAGGACCTGGCGGATGTCATAGGAGGGGCGGTCGGGGCCTCGCGCGCCACTGTGGACGCGGGCTGGATCTCACAATTCCATCAGGTCGGCCAAACGGGCAAGACAGTAAGCCCCAAACTGTATATCGCCTGCGGAATTTCGGGGGCCATTCAGCATTTGGCCGGAATGTCATCCTCGGACATCATCGTGGCCGTCAATAAAGACCAATTCGCACCTATTTTTAATGTGGCCACCTACGGCATAGTGGGCGACCTTTTTGAGGTGCTTCCCGCCATGACCAAAACCTTCAAGGAGCTCCTTTCTTGACAAGCGTGTTCATTTTTCCCGGACAGGGCTCCCAAAAAGCCGGCATGGGCAAAGACCTCTATGACAATTTTGAGGCGGCAAAAGAGATCTTTGCCAAAGCCGACAGGGCCCTTGGATTTGAGCTCTCAAAACTCTGCTTCGAAGGTCCCGACGATGCCTTAAGATCCACAGAAATAGCCCAGCCCGCGATACTCACGGTAAGCACTGCCGCTTTTATGTCCCTTGGAAAAACCCCCAAGGCCGCCGCCGGCCACAGCCTGGGCGAGTATTCGGCCCTGGTGGCCTCGGGCGCGCTGTCTTTTGAGGATACCGTTAGAATAGTTCACCTGCGCGGCAAGTTTATGCAGGAGGCGGTGCCGGCAGGGCATGGGGCCATGTCTGCGGTGCTGGGACTGGACAGGGAAAAACTGGCGGCCTGCTGCGCTGCGGCTTCTTCAAAAGGCGTTGTGGAGCCGGCCAATTTTAACAGCCCGGGACAGATAGTGATCTCCGGAACAAAAGAAGGCGTTGAGGAGGCCGGGCGGCTCTGCAAAGAGGCCGGCGCAAAAAAGATAATCCCGCTTGCGGTAAGCGCCCCTTTCCACTGCTCGCTTATGAAGCCGGCGGCGGACAAACTGGCTGTGGAGCTGGACAAGACTGGTTTTAAGAGCCCTTCGTTCCCGGTATATTCTAATGTGACCGCTTCCCCCCAGACCGACGCGGCAAAGATAAAAGAACTGCTTGTAAAGCAGGTGACCAGCCCCGTGCTCTGGGAAGACACGCTTAAAAACCTGTCCCTAAATGGTTTTGACACCTTTGTCGAGATAGGCTGCGGCAAGATACTGTCGGGGCTTGTTAAAAAGACCCTGGAAAATGCTAAAATATACAATGTTGAGGACAGCGTTTCTGCAAAAGGAGCCGTTCTTTGAAACTTAAAGGCCAAGTTGCGCTTGTTACCGGAGGCGCCCAGGGCATCGGCAGGTCCGTCTGCGAAGCTCTGGCAAAAGAAGGCTGCGATATTATAGTATCCGATGTCAATATAGACGCCGCCCGCGCGGCTGCCGAAGAGCTCAAAAAACTTGGGATAAGGTCTTTTGCTCTAAAGATGAACGTGGCAGACGGTAAAGAAGCGGAAGAGGCCGTAAAAAGCGCCCACTCCGAGTTCGGCAAGATAGATATACTGGTGAACAACGCCGGCATAACAAGGGACGGTCTTCTTATGAGGATGAAAGAAGAGGACTGGGACCTGGTGATAGGCATCAACCTCAAAGGCGTCTTTAACTGCACAAAGGCCGTTTCTTCCCTTATGATGAAAGCCCGCTACGGCAGGATAGTCAATATCGCTTCTATTGTGGGGCTAATGGGCAATGCCGGACAGGCCAACTACTCGGCCTCCAAGGGCGGCGTGATCGCTCTTACAAAGACCACCGCGCGGGAACTTGCCTCAAGGGGCATAACCGCCAACGCCGTTGCCCCGGGATTTATCGACACCGATATGACGAAAAAGCTGCCCGAAGAGGTAAGGGAAAAACTTAAGGCCCAGATACCCATGGGAAGCCTCGGATCTGCCGAAGATGTTGCCAAAGCCGTCGTGTTCTTATGCGCTGACGCCCCGTACATAACGGGTCAGGTCATAAGCGTCAACGGCGGAATGTACATGTAGCATATAGAAGGGGGTGAATTTGATAATGGACGAGCAGAAAGCGTTCGAGCAGGTAAAAAAAGTGGTGGTGGATCAGCTCGGGGTCAACGAGAGCGAGGTCACTAAGCAGGCCTCTTTTGTGGACGACCTGGGAGCCGACTCTTTGGACACCGTGGAACTGGTCATGGCCCTTGAAGAAGCTTTTGGCTTTGAGATACCGGACGAAGAAGCCGAAAAGATAAAGACCGTGGGAGACACGGTAGCGTATGTTCTTGCCCACGCAAAGAACTGACCAAGCCTAAAGGCTTTCTAAATAACATGCCAACCCCCGCATGCGTGTGCGGGGTTGTGCGGGAAGTTGACAGCCCATGAAACTGCCCGAGTTAAAGATCGGAAAACTGGTGGCCAAGATCCCGATCGTTCAGGGCGGGATGTCCATCAGGATCTCCACCGGAAAACTGGCCGGCTCCGTGGCTGCAACAGGCGCCGTCGGCGTGATAGGCGCCTCGGGCATGGAGCATGACGAACTGGCAAAGGAAATGCGGATAGCCCGGAGCCTGACCAAGGACGGGATAATCGGCATCAACATACTCTTTGCCGCCAAGGACTTTCTGGGCATCGTCAACACTGCAATCAAGGAAAAGATCGATTTTATTACCTCCGGCGCCGGATTTTCCAGGGACCTCTTCAGGCTCAGCAACCAGATGAACATTCCAATTATCCCCATAGTATCTTCGGGCAGGCTGGCGCTGACGGCAAAAAAACTCGGGGCCGCGGCCATTGTGGCCGAAAGCAGCGAGGCCGGCGGGCACCTTGGGACGCTTGACAAGAGCACTGTTGACCTTTTAAAAGAGGTCAAAGAGGCAGTTGCTGATGTGCCGATAATAGCCGCGGGGGGAATAGCCGACGGCTGCGGGATAGCCAGAATGATAAAACTGGGGGCCAGCGGAGCCCAGCTTGCGACCAATTTTGTCCTGGCGGAAGAATGCGATGCCGACATAGCGTTCAAAAAAGTCTATCAAAACGCCAATAAACCGGAGGATATCGTCATAATAAAAAGCCCTGTCGGGATGCCGGGAAGGGCTGTTAGGACCAAACTGATAGAGAACATGCAGAAAGGCGTCTATCCCAAGATAAAGTTTTGCGACGACTGCCTTAAGTCCTGCTCCAAGCTTTACTGCATTTTTGAAGTGCTAAGGGCCGCCCACAAGGGCAACATGGAAGAAGGCCTGGTGTTTTGCGGACAGAGCATACTGAAGATAAAGGATAAAAGGATCAGGCCAGCAAAAGAAATAATCGCCGACCTGGTTAAAGAGGCAGAGGACTGCCTGTCCGGCCTGTGCAAAAACACTAAACTGGAGGAAAACTATGCCGGAGCGTAGGGTGGTGGTGACGGGACTGGGCGCTGTGACCCCTGTGGGCAACAACGCGGATTCTTTTTGGAGCGCCCTAAAAGAAGGAAAGAGCGGGATAGGCCGCATCACCCATTTTGACCCCTCCGGATTTGACTCCCAGGTAGCCGGCCAGGTAAAGGACTTTGACCCTCTCAAATATCTTGATAAAAAAGAAGCCCGCAGGCTGGTAAAATTTATCCAGTTTGCCGTGGCTTCCTCCAAAATGGCGCTTGAAGACAGCGGACTTTCCATAAACGATCAGAACGCTCCTGCCACAGGCGTTCTGATAGGCTCCGGTATCGGAGGCATAGAATTTTTGGAGCAGCAGGCCTATACGCTAAAGGAAAAAGGGCCGTCCAAATGTTCTCCCTTTATGGTGCCTCTGATGATAAACGACATGGCCGCCGGGGTCACCTCAATACACCTTGGCGCCAAAGGCCCTAACAGCTGCACAACTACCGCCTGCGCTTCGGGAACCCACTCGATCGGCGATGCTTACGAGATCATCAAAAGAGGAGCTGCCGATGTCATGTTTGCCGGGGGTTCCGAAGCCTCGATCACTCCGCTTGGAATAGCCGGGTTCTGCTCGGCCCAGGCCCTTTCGTGCAGGAACGACGCTCCGGAAAAGGCTTCCCGGCCCTTTGACGCCGGGCGCGACGGCTTTGTAATGGGCGAAGGCTGCGGCATTGTGGTTCTGGAAGAGCTTGAAAGCGCCAAAAAGCGCGGTGCCCGCATTTATTGCGAAGTTATCGGTTATGGAATGAGCGGGGATGCTTTCCACATGACCGCTCCCGATTCGGAAGGCGGCGGGGCGGTCCGCGGGATGGAAGCGGCCTTAAAAAGCGCCGGGATAAGCCCGGAGCAGGTGGACTATATAAACGCCCACGGGACCTCGACCATACTTAACGACAAGCTGGAAACAATGGCCATAAAAAAAGTGTTCGGACCTCATGCCAAAAAAGTGGCGATCAGCTCTACAAAGTCCATGACCGGACATCTACTGGGAGCTGCGGGCGCCGTAGAGTTTGTCGCGGTGGCAAAGTCCATCCAGGAAGATTTTGTCCATCCAACCGTCAACTACGAGCAGCCTGACCCCGACTGCGATCTTGATTATGTCCCCAACAAGGGAAGGCAGATGAAAGTGAATATCGCCATGAGCAATTCCTTCGGCTTTGGCGGGCACAACGCGATACTTATAGCAAAAAAGTTTAAGGACTAGGACGGCAGTTCCACAATGACCGTTGTCCCCTTCCCCGGCTCGCTTTCCATAAAGACGCTCCCGCCGTGCCCTTCGATTATCTTTTTTACTATCGAAAGCCCCAAGCCTATGGAGCCCGGTTTTGTGGTAAAGAACGGGGTAAATACCTTTGGCAGCACATCAGGAGCGACCCCCGGACCGTTATCTCCAAAATAGATGCGCATCTTATCGCCGCGCTTTTCGGCAGAGATCCTGATGCAGCCTCCGTATTGGAGGGCCTCAAGGCAGTTGATGGCAAGATAGATAAGGACATCCCTGAAGCGGCCTTTTTCCGCCTTTACCAGAGCCCCTTCAAAGACATCCGTCTCAACGGTTATCCCCTTTTCTTGCGCCCTGCCGCTTATAAGGGACGCTATTCCTAAGACCATTTCTTTAAGGTCAAGCTCCTCCACCCTGCCGAGCTTTAGCTCTCTTGAATATTCCAGTATCCCGGTCAAAATAAGGCGCAGTCTTTCCACATCAAAGGGGAATTTGGACAGAGCTCTTCCCACAAAGTCGCGGTCGGCGTACTGCTGCTGCAGCTGCGCTGCAAAATCTATCACCGGCCCCATTGCCGCTCTTGTCTGGTGGGCCACCGCGGCGGCCGAGGACCCGAGTTCATTGAGCCTTTCCACAAGCAGCGCTTTTTTGCGGGCGTCTATCCTGGCAGAATATAGGACGGCATTGTCTATACTGACAACGGCCTGGTTGGCTATCGTTTCCAGCAGCATGATGTCCTGCTGGCTGAACTGGTCCTCGGATTTTTTTTCGTCGGCAAGAAGAAAGCCCGAGATGCTGTACCCCTTTCTTTTTGAAAGCGCCGGAACGCAGATCTTTAGGTGCTCTGCCTTCGGGTCCTGCACTATCCCCCTGGCCAATACCATCTTTAGGACAACAGGATCATCTTTAGATATGACCGGCGGGCATAGCTGCTGCAGAGAACCCCTTGAGTCCCAGCGCTTGTAGAGCCCTTCTTCTTCATCAAAAATATAGACCGCGCTGCCCTTGAGCTTAAAGGTGCGCAGCGCCACCCTGTTTATGTACTCGGCCAGGTCCTTTGCCCTCATTAGTTTTTTTATGCCCTCCGAGAACTTTTTGGCAATTTTGTCGGCCTCGTACTTGGTCTTAAAGAAGCGCTTGTCAACAAAGTCCTGGACAAAGGAGAACAGAGGATGGATGAACAGCGATAAAAAGAAGACCGCCGGGACTATGAACCACAGAGTATTTGCTCCCGTGAGCCTGTAGAAAACCAGCTTTGCCGCGTACACCACCGAAAAATACACGGCGGTCAGTATCACCGACAGTATCGAATATATCAACCCTTTCCGTATTATTACCTCGATATCCATGAGGCGGTAGCGGGTGATAACATAAGCCAATATCCCAACATACAATAGTATGGTAAAGTTCCCAAATGGATACAAAATCGGAATGTTTACATCATAATTAATCAGAAAATTTGACACACCTCCGGACCAGCCTACTATGGTAGCCAGTATTAGATATCTAATCTGATCATATTTGAGCCCCTTTGACCTTAAGAGGTAATAAAACAGCTCAAAATATGTATATGTGACAATAGCTACAAAAGAAAACACATAAAGACCATATATTGGCGATTTTGGAATACAAACGAAGAAACCAAATTGCGGCTTAAACATTACATCCACCAATATTGAAAAGGCATTAGCAAAAAGAAAGAATATTGCAATCGAGAAGGTGATATACAAAGGGGGCCTTTTCTTTTCGCTTACACCTAATAGCGAATATGTGAAGAATAAGAAGCATATCGGGATGAATATAGCAAAAATGTGTAGTATTTTAACGCACAAAAGAGCTTCTTCCTTTGTCGGAGCAATAGCATTTAGAAAAAGGAACAAACTCCACAAAGCGATTGACCAAGAAAAAAGCAGAAATGAGAACCCGGTTTTACCATCGCTTTGCCTTAAGTAAACTGACACCCCCAAAATAAGCGTGGATATAAAAACAACAAATGCTGTCGACGCGTAATAAACCATCAGATTAGTTTCAGCTCCCTCCACCCATTTTTTCTGGCAATGGCACGCATCTTGCGGTCAGGGTTGCATACTATAGGGCAACCAAACATTTTCAGAAGAAACAGATCTGAAAGATCATTCGCATAAGCCTTGCTCTTGGCAAGATCAACATTATTGTTTCTGCAGAATTCTCTCATCTTGGCCTCTTTGTTTCTTCCATAGTTTATTACACTCTTTACTTTGCCGTTTATTACATTTTCGCAGACAGCTATCTCTGTCGCAATGATGCTATCTGCACTAACGATGTCAGCATAACCTTGCGCGATCAAATCAAAAGCCGCCGTTGAAATTACTATTCTATATTCTTGCCTTTTATCTGCATCTATTATTTTTAGTGCTTTCTCGGAAATCCTGTGCCTTATTGTTTCATTAAAGAAGTTTTTGACGATTTGGCTGAATTTCTCGATTTTCATGCCATCTACTATTCCCGCTGCTTTCTTCCTGAGCCCTTCAACGCTCATAAATCCCAGCCTGAACAGGATAAAGTACATGGCAAGGCTGATTATATCAGCAACATTAATTATTCCTTTCTTAAAAAGATAAATGAAGAAATGAAATTCCGTGAACCCCTTTATAATTGTTCCATCAATATCAAACACCGCTATCCTATTGGCGACCGATTGTTGATTCATTTGATGAATGGCTGTCCTATTTTATCAATTCCGTTACTGTTTGTCTTATTTCTTCACTGATCTGCTGAAGCATTTTTTTGCCGGCATTTACTGGGATCAGATCATTGACATCGACAGGTTTTCCAAATGCAATAGAACTCTTGTTTAATTTTATTTTCTTTCCTCCCTTAGGAAGGATGTCTTTTGTGCCGTTTATAGCAGTGGGCACTATTACTGCTCCGGCTATGCGCGCAAGCTCGACAAACCCGCGCTTAAAAGAAGAGATGGAGCCGTCCGGAGATCTCGTGCCTTCAGGGAATATTAAAAGAAGATTGTTGTCTTTTAAAACTTTTATCGCATCTTTATAGAACTTTGTTCCCGGAGTTTTCCTGTCAACAAGGATACATTTGTCGTTTCGCGCATATATCCCGACAAAAGGATGCGCGCTCAGTTCCCGGGCGGCAATGATATGGACCCTTCTGCTTTTAACGACCGAAGGTATTATCAAGAAATCAAAATAACTTTGGTGGTTTGCCGCAAGGATGGCCGGCCTGTCTTCCGGTATGTTCTCTATCCCTCTAACTTCCCCAACAAAGAAACGGTTCATTAACCTTACTGTCAACGGCCGGACAAATAATTCATAAAGGGATTTTTTTGCCGCACTTCTCCTATTATCAAGAGACGCGGGCCTCTCTTTTGGCGCTACTGCCTTATTATTGCCAAACCGTTTATTACTAAACGTAAAAGCCACCTTTTATCTGAAAAGATCAGGTGAAACTCTTCGGTTTTCTTCAGCAGCCGATTTTTAGAGTAAAGTTTAGCATATGCCCGGGATTTTGTCCATAAAATCCTGGTTATTCTACAACACGGTATCTTCTCAGCCCCGCTCCAGGCTGATAATAAAGGAGGCGCCTTCTCCGGGTTTGCTTTCTATAGAAAGCGAGCCGCCGTTGGCCTCTACCGACTTCTTGACTATGGCAAGCCCGAGCCCGGTACCCTGCTCCTTGGTGGTAAAAAAAGGCTCCAGGATCTTCTTTATCTTTCCGGGCGGTATCCCCGGCCCGGTGTCCTTAAAAATGACCTTTACTTTTGAGCCCTCGTCTTCCTGGCAGCAGACCGTGATCATGCCGTCCTTTCCTATTGCTTCTATGGCGTTGAGGAAAAGGTTAAGGAACACCTGCTTCATCGTGTTCCTGTCAGCATTTACAAAGCGGCTGCAGTCCTGCCCTATCACAAGAGAGATGTTCTTTCCTTTTGCGATGTCGCGCACCAAAAGCGCCGTTGCCTCGACCATTTCCTTAAGGTCGTGCCGTTCGATACTTAGCGGGGCCGGCTCGGAATAGTTGATGACGCCTTCCATGAGTATCTTCATCCTCTCCACCTCGGAAGAGACCAGGTCCTTGGTCTTTTCCAGAAAGGAGGCATCGTCCTTTTTTTCGGATAGCAGCTGCGACACGGCGTAGATGCTGACAAGCGCGTTCTTGGCCTCGTGGGCCACCCCTGCCGCCGCCGCTCCCAGGTCCGACATGCGGCTTCCCTTAATGGAGCGCTCTATCTCGTTTATCTGCGCCCTATACATCAGGGCGTTCTCTATGCTGAGGCAGGACTGG